>NZ_JANEWH010000063.1:0-27812 GCF_028069715.1 Kluyvera sp. Awk 3
CCTCCATTTTTGCCGCGACAAACTCCTGATGCATTTGCTATAACTTACGGGCATCTGTGCATTTATCAGGGATTATTCTCATGCGTACTCAAGCGTTTTTCAAAGCGGCGGCCCTTGTGGGCGTTTTGGCATTAGCAGGTTGTGCATCGAAGACCACCACTCCTGAGCAGTACTCCGGCTTTTTAAAAGACTATTCCGGCCTGAAAGAAGCCACAACGGCGTCGGGGAAAACAGAATTGCGTTGGATCTCTCCGGACTATAAACCGGCCAATTATGCCAACGTGGTCTATAACCCGGTAACCTACTATCCGGTACCGAAACCGACCACTCAGGTTGGGCAGAAAGCGCTGACCGATATTCTGAACTACACCAATACCGAGCTGAAAAAAGCCATCAGCGAGCGTAAACCACTGGCGACCAAGGCGGGCCCGCATAGCCTGATCTTCCGCGGTGCGATTACTGCCGTTGACTCCAGCAAAGAAGGGTTGCAGTTCTACGAAGTGATTCCAATTGCGATGGTTGTTGCCGGCACTGAAGCCGCGACGGGCCACCGTACCATGAACACCAACCTGTACTTTGAGGCAGAACTGGTCGACGCCGCCACCAATAAGCCGGTGATCAAAGTGGTGCGTAAAGGGGAAGGCAAAGATCTGTCTAACTCTAACGCCCAGCTGACGCTGGATACATTGAAACAGGTTATTGATGATATGGCCATCGATGCGGTGAAATTCGACCCGTCGCAGAAATAAGCCATTATTGCTATCGCAAATAAAAGGGGAGACGTGATGGTCTCCCTTTTATTATTCATATTAGGACGGTATTGACTATTTCCGTCATATTCTTCTTCTGTCGATATTCTTTTTTTCAGTGAATGCAGTATGGCTGTCGGTACGTATCGGAAAGCGGGCCTCAGGCGCGGCTGAGATGCGGTAATCGCCAGATTTGTGGTTTGGCGAACATCACCAGGTTACCCAACAAAATGAGCACCAGCCCAACGATGGCATTAGCATGCCACTGATAGCTTTCATAAATTGTAGACAGCGTCAGTGCCACCAGAGGGAACAGCAGCGTGCTGTAGGCCGCGTTGCTGGCGCCGATACGCCCCACCAGAGTGAAATAGACGCCAAAGGCAATCACTGAACCGAACAGCGCGAGGTAGAACAGCGCTCCCATATAGCTCACCGTCCACTGCGGCGTAAAATCATCGCCGCGCAGCAGCGCCACAATGCCGATAACGATCGTGCCATAGAGCATCGCCCAGGCGTTAGTGGTCAATGTTTCCAGCCCCCGCCGCTGGTGGCGCAAGCTCAACATATTGCCCAGCGAAAAGCCGTAGGTACCCAGCGCGCTGAGCAAAATGCCCGCCAGTAGAGTACTGCTCATGCCCACTGCCTGCAGGTCGTGCCAGAAGAGCGTGATAATGCCAGCCAATCCGAGCAGGGCGGCAAAGTAAAAGCGCTTCGGCGGCGTCTGGCGAAAGAAAATAAAACTATTGATGGCGTTAAACAGCACTGCCATGGAGAAAATCACCGATTCCAGCCCGGTATTGATCCATTTTGCGGCGGTATAAAAACAGAGAAAGTTGAAACCAAACACGCAGCAGCCCTGCACCATGCAGAACAGGTGATCGCGCAACGCCAGCGGTCGCAGGCGGCGCAGACACAGCAAAATCGTCAGCATAGTGCCGCTGGCGATGGCGAAACGCCAGAAAATGGAGACGGCTTCAGGCACCGGCCCCTGCTGTAAAAAGATGGCAATCCAGGTGGTTCCCCAGATAACAACGACCAGCGTATAGAGCAGCGCGTTCATAGTTCCTCACAACGATAACAGCGATAGAAGGCGCAGTGTGACGCGTGCTGGCGGTCAGAGCTTGCAAGGAGTTGCGGTACACTTGCAAATTCTTGCGGTTTTTTTTATCCGCTGGGGCAGAAAGGTAGCATCCATGCGTGACAAGCCCTAGACTGGGTTTACCTATCATCGTGACTGAAATGTTAATGGCGCACACCTACGCGACGTTTGAGAGACTACAGAGCCAGAAGGCGATTCTGCGGGAGACCGTGGCGCTCAATTCAGGCATTCAGCTTGCCGCGTGGTATAACAAACGCGATACGCTGACGGTGCAAAGCGATCATCACACGCTGAGCCTGTATGTGGCTGATGGTTATGAAAGTTATCAAAAAACGCCGTACGGCTGGAAAAACGGCGGTGGGCCAAATCGCTTCTGCCTGATGCCCGAAGACAGTGAATCGACGTGGGATATTCGTGATGATCTGTCCTTTGTGCATCTTTATTGTACCGACGAGCACTTGCGTAAGGTCGGTGAGCAGGTGTGGGATCGCAGTCCGGCAACGATTACGCTGGATGAACAAATTTTTGGTGACGACCCCAAAATCACGCTGCTGTACCGCCAGTTTTTGCTTGGCTGCGACTGGCAGCAGCCGGCTAATCAGTTGACCCTCAGCAGCGCCAGCACGCTGCTGCTTACCCATTTGCTACAGAACTACGCTAATGTGCAGTGGCGTCTACCGACGGTGACGGGCGGGCTGGCTCCGGGCGTCCTGCGTAATACGCTCGATTTTATCGATGCGCATCTTGGCGATCCCTTAACGCTTGCGGAACTGGCTGCGCAAGCGACACTCAGCGAATATCACTTTGCGCGCATGTTCCGTCAGTCCGTAGGTTTAGCCCCGCATCAATACGTGATGCAGCGTCGCATGGACAAGGCGCAACAGTTGGTGCGCCACACCGCGCTGCCGCTAACCGATATTGCGTTAAGCTGCGGCTTTAGCTCCGCCAGCCACTTCAGTAATCGCTTTAAAGCGGTGACCGGTGCCACGCCGTCGCAGCTACGCGCGGGCCTGGCGCGATAGCAGGGCAAAGCTGGCACCACCGATAACCAGTCCCCAAAACGCCGACCCAACCCCCGCCAGGGTGATACCGCTCGCCGTGACCAGAAACGTGACCATCGCGGCGTCGCGTTCATGTGCGGAAGTGAGCGCCTGGAACAGGCTGCCGCTCAGCGTACCCAGCAATGCCAGCCCGGCAAGCATTTGAATCCACACCACAGGTAAGGCCGCCATCAGCGCGGTGATTGAGCCACCAAATACGCCCGCCAGTAGATAGAAAACACCGGCAGCGGCGGCGGCAAGCCAGCGTTTCTGCGGGTCCGGATGTGCGTCCGGGCTTTGGCAAATAGCGGCGGTAATGGCGGCAATACACACGGAATAGACGCCAAAGGGGGCCAGCAGCAGCCCAAAGGCGCCGCTAATCACAATCAACGGCGACACCGGCACGCGATAGCCGGAGGCCTGAAGCGTGGCGAGACCGGGGGCGTTCTGCGAAGCCATGGTGACCAGAAAGAAAGGAATACCCACGCTGATCAGTTGCGTTAGCGAGAAATGAGGGGCAATAAATTGCGGCGCGACAAACCCCAGCGTGGATGTATTTGTGACAATGTCACCTTTTAGTAAGGCGACAATAATTCCCACCGCCAGCGCGGCAACCACGGCATAGCGCGGCGCGAGGGCCTTAAACAGCAGCCAGCTAACCAGCATACTGCCGCACAGCAACAGTTGCCCCTGTAGCGTGGCAAATGCCTGAAGACCAAAACGCAGCAAGATTCCCGCCAGCATGGCAGCGGCCAGCGAATGGGGGATCAGCTTCATCAACCGGGCAAACCAACCGGTCAGCCCGCAAATGACAATCAGTGCGTTGGCGAAGATAAAGATACCTACCGCATCATTGAGGGTGGCTCCCTGTAAACCAGCGACCAGCAGCGCGGCGCCGGGGGTTGACCAGGCGGTGAGAATCGGGACTTTGCGCCACAGCGTCAGTGCCAGCGTGCTGATCCCCATAGCCAGACCCAGCGCCGTCATCCAGCCGGAAATTTGCTGTGCGTTGGCACCTGCTGCTGCAGCGGCTTGCCAGATAATGGCGGCAGAACTGGCATAGCCGACCAGCACGGCAACAAATCCAGCCAGCAGAGTAGGAAAAGGGATAAAAGCGGCGCGCATATCAATGACCTCTTGTGCGTTATAGCGTCCGCGTACTATATCATTGTGCGTTATAACGTACAATGTTGTGCTTCACGGACGTAAATAGCGCGCAGGTAAGGTATACTTTGGCGATAGAAAACATGGAGGCCGAATGAATATTGCGCAACATCTGGCGGCGACGCTTAAAAATTTGCGTCAGGAACGGGCATGGAGCCTGTCAAAGCTGGCAGAAGAAACCGGTGTATCTAAGGCGATGCTGGGGCAGATTGAACGTAATGAATCCAGCCCCACGGTGGCGACGCTGTGGAAAATCGCCACGGGCCTGAACGTCCCGTTTTCCGTTTTTATCACCCCGGCGGAAGCAGACGGCGAGCAGTCGTTCGACCCTCAACAGCAAGCGATGGTGGTGACGCCGATCTTTCCCTGGGATCCTGAACTGTGCTTTGACCATTTCTCGATCACCCTGGCGCCTGGCGCACTAAGCGAATCGACTCCGCATGAAAAAGGGGTGATTGAACATGTGGTGGTGATCGGCGGCCAGTTGGATATGTGCATTCAGGGGGAATGGCGTCGTCTTGAGGCGGGAGAAGGGCTTCGGTTTGCGGGCGATCTCCCGCACGCTTATCGCAACAGCGGCGAGCAAACCGTGCATTTCCACTCTATTATTCATTACCCAAAAGAAAAAGCCGCAGGCAGGCCTGCGGCAAATCACGACAATGAACCATAACGTGGCCGTTACGAGGAAAGTCCGGAATACGGGGCTGACTCTAACCTATTGATGATGCAAGCGGAAATGACCATTTCGGCAATAGGTTGCCGAAATTCAGCTAACCGCGGCGCAGAAGCGATGGAAACTGTTTTCGTCTATCGCAGCTTCTGGCTACAATAGCCGCCATTTTGTGACCCTACTGGATAACTCCGACTGTATGCGCCAGCAAAACGCTCATCTTGAACTTCTTAGCCCGGCACGCGATACGGCAATTGCCCGCGAAGCCATTCTGCACGGCGCTGATGCCGTTTATATTGGCGGCCCCGGTTTTGGCGCGCGCCATAACGCCAGCAACAGCTTGCAGGATATCGCCGAACTGGTGCCGTTTGCCCATCGCTTTGGCGCCAAAATTTTTATTACGCTGAACACCATTCTGCATGATGATGAGCTGGAACCGGCGCAAAAGCTGATTACCAACCTGTATGATGCGGGCGTTGATGCGCTGATCGTGCAGGATATGGGAATTTTGCAGCTGGATATTCCCCCCATTGAGCTCCACGCCAGTACGCAATGTGATATCCGCAGCGTAGAAAAGGCCAAATTTCTCTCCGACGTCGGATTTAGTCAGATCGTGCTGGCGCGCGAACTGAATCTTCAGCAGATCAAAGCGATCCACGAGGCCACCGACGCCACCATCGAGTTCTTTATCCACGGCGCGCTGTGCGTGGCTTATTCCGGCCAGTGTAATATCTCGCATGCCCAGACCGGGCGTAGCGCCAACCGCGGCGATTGCTCTCAGGCCTGTCGACTGCCGTATACCCTGAAAGATGATCAGGGACGCGTGGTCGCCTTTGAAAAACACCTGTTGTCGATGAAAGACAACGATCAGACCGCCAACCTTGGCGCGCTGATTGATGCGGGCGTGCGCTCCTTCAAGATTGAAGGCCGCTACAAAGATATGAGCTACGTGAAGAACATCACCGCCCATTACCGCCAGATGCTCGACGCCATTATTGAAGAACGCGGTGATTTAGCTCGCGCTTCCGCGGGACGTACCGAACATTTCTTTGTTCCGTCGACCGATAAAACCTTCCATCGCGGCAGCACGGACTACTTCGTCAACCAGCGGCAGATGAACATCGGCGCCTTCGACTCACCGAAGTTTGTTGGTCTGCCAGTGGGCGAAGTGCTGAAGGTCAACAAAGAGACGTTGGATGTTGAGGTGAGCGAACCGCTGGCGAACGGCGATGGCCTGAATGTGCTGATCAAACGTGAAGTCGTCGGTTTTCGTGCCAATACGGTGGAAAAAATCGGCGAAAATCGCTATCGCGTTTGGCCGAACGAAATGCCGGCGGACCTGCATAAGGCGCGACCGCATCAGGTGCTGAACCGTAACCTCGACCATAACTGGCAGCAGGCGCTGCTGAAAACCTCCAGCGAGCGTCGTATCGCAGTGGATATCGAGCTTTCTGGCTGTCAGGAACAGCTGGTGCTGACGCTGACCAGTGAAGATGGCGTCACGGTGACCCACACCTTAGACGGCGAGTTTGCGACGGCGAACAACGCTGATAAAGCGCTCACTCAGTTGCATGACGGCGTCGCTAAACTCGGGCAAACGCTGTACTACGCGCGGAACGTTGATGTGATGCTGCCGGAAGCGTTATTTGTCCCCAACAGCCAGCTCAACCAGCTGCGCCGTGAAACCGTCGATTTGCTCGATCGGGCGCGTCTCAACGCCTATGTTCGCGGTAGCCGTAAAGCCGTCGCCAGCCCGGCACCGGTTTATCCGGAAAGCCATCTCAGCTTCCTGGCGAACGTCTACAACCATAAAGCGCGCGAGTTTTATCACCGCTATGGCGTGCAGCTGATCGATGCCGCGTATGAAGCGCATGAAGAGAAGGGCGATGTCCCGGTGATGATCACCAAGCACTGCCTACGTTTTGCGTTCAATCTGTGTCCGAAGCAGGCAAAAGGATCGATTAAAAGCTGGAAGGCGACGCCGATGCAGCTGATTAACGGTGATGAAGTGCTGACGCTGAAGTTTGATTGTCGCCCATGTGAAATGCACGTGATTGGCAAAATCAAAAATCACATTTTGAAAATGCCCCTGCCGGGGAGCGTGGTTGCGTCGGTAAGTCCGGATGATTTACTGAAAACGCTGCCAAAGCGTAAAAACGCACCTTTGTAGTCCGTCTGCGAGCAGCAACGCGGCCCCGCGGGTAACGAAAAAGGCCGGAAAGCGATTACGCTCTCCGGCCTTTTTTAGTTAGTTATGCTGACCGTTTGGTGGTGGCAGTTTATTGTCGCCGTCGTGTTTTGGCGGTTGGCCCTTACCATCATGCTGCGGACCTTTATTGTCATGCGGCGGTTGGCCTTTGCCATCATGCTGCGGACCTTTATTGTCGTGCGGCGGCTGACCTTTGCCATCGTGCTGCGAACCTTTATTGTCGCGCGGCGTTTGGCCTTTGCCATCGTGCTGCTGTGGTCCTTTGTTCTCCCGCGGTGGTTGACCATTATGCTGTTGTTCTACCGGTGGTTTTTTCGGCGGTTCCTGATGATCGGCGGCGAACGCCGTTGAACACAGACCCATTGCCAGGAAAGCAGACAGTGCGATAATTTTCTTCATCATGTACTCCATACATTGCTTAGTGCAGTGGGGGTAGTTGACCAATAAAAAGTGGAGGAAATGTGAAGCCCCAGAGAATTAGGATTTCTCTGGGGGGAGAAAAAAGAAAGGTATCTGATTGTTCTCTCAGGATTTAAAACCGGCAGCGGTCATCAGTATACGAAATAAACTCCCCACCACCGCCAGCGCCAGTACGCTGCCGCCCCACAATGCAACCAGCCAGAATATTCGCGAAATCCAGCGATTTTTCATCAGTGGTACCCCTCATTTTGCGGCACTTTGCCGCGGAAAACGTAGTAGCTCCAGAAGGTGTACACCAGGATCACTGGAATGATAAATATCGCGCCAATCAGCATAAACTCCTGACTTTGTACCGGTGCGGCAGCCTGCCACAGGGTGATAGACGGCGGTATAATGGCCGGCCAGATACTGATGCCCAACCCGCTGAAACCGAGAAAGACGAGCGCCAGCGTCAGAATGAACGGCGGCACGTGGCTTTCCGGTTGCCCCAGATGGCGCCACAGCAGCGCGCTGACGGCGAGTACCAGCAGCGGTACGGGCAGCAAATAATAGAGATTGGGCAAGCTGAACCAGCGCGTGGCGATGGATGAATGCAGCAGCGGGGTCCACAGGCTGATGCAAGCGATCACGGCCAGCAGCGCCAGCAGCAGCCCGCGCGCGGCGCGTCGCATACTGGCTTGCAGCGCGTCTTCGCTTTTCATCACCAGCCAGCTGGCACCCAGCAGCGCGTAAGCGATAACCAGCCCAACGCCACAAAACAGCGTAAACGGCGTCAGCCAGTCGAAAGCGCCGCCGCTGTAAGCGCGGTCGGTGACCTGGAAACCGTTGATTACCGCACCCACGACGATCCCCTGGCAGAAGGTAGCCAGAATGGAACCGCCCATAAACGCCTTGTCCCAGAACGGGCGATGAGAGGGCGTGGCGTTAAAGCGAAACTCGAAGGCGACGCCACGAAATATCAGCCCCACCAGCATGAGGGAGAGCGGAATGGTTAACGCGTCGATGATCACCGCGTAGGCCAACGGAAACGCGCCGAATAACCCCGCACCGCCGAGAACCAGCCAGGTTTCGTTGCCGTCCCACACCGGGGCCACACTGTTCACCATGACATCTCGCTCCTGGGCCGTTTTGGTGAAGGGGAACAGAATGCCGATCCCTAAGTCGAAGCCATCCATCACGATATACATCAGGGTGGCAAAAACGATAATCACAAACCAGATAATGGACAGATCGAGGCTCATGCGCGCTCCTCCTTAGATTGTTGTTGCTCAATAGCGGCAGAGAGCGGACGTGCTGGCGTACCGTGTGGTTCAGGGGTAAAGGGCTGCGGCCCTTTGCGAATCAGACGCACCATGTAGCTGTAGCCCACGCCAAAGACCGAGCTGTACACCACGAAGAAGGTCACCAGGCTGATGCTCATATGCAGGTCACCGTGTGCGGAAACCGCGTCTGCTGTGCGTTGCAAACCATAAACTACCCACGGCTGGCGGCCCACTTCCGTGGTCACCCAGCCGGCGAGGATCGCCACCAGACCGGATGGCCCCATCAGCAGCGCAAACCACAGGAACGGACGCGAGGTATAGAGGGTTTGCTTCTTGCGCAGCCACAGCGCGACAACCCCGAGCAGCAGCATCAGCATGCCCAACCCGGCCATGATGCGGAACGACCAGAAGACGATTGTCGAGTTTGGCCGGTCTTCTTTGGCAAACTCCTTTAACGCAGGAACCTGTTTGTCCAGACTATGGGTGAGGATCAGGCTGCCGAGCGCGGGGATCTCCAGTCCATAACGGGTACGTTCCTGTTCCATATCCGGCCAGCCGAACAGCAGTAGCGGCGTCGGTTCTCCCGGCGGGTTCTCCCAGTGGCCTTCAATGGCGGCAATTTTCGCCGGCTGATGTTTCAGGGTGTTAAGACCGTGCATATCGCCGACCATCGCCTGAATGGGGGCGACAATGAGCGTCATCCACAATGACATGGAAAACATGACGCGTATGGCAGGCGACGTGTTGCCGCGCAGCAGATGCCAGGCCGCCGACGCCCCAACGAACAGCGCGCTGCTCAGGAACGCGGCGATAGACATATGCAGGAGTCGATATGGGAAGGATGGGTTAAACACCACTGCGAACCAGTCAACCGGAACAACCTGACCGTTGACGATTTCATACCCCTGCGGGGTCTGCATCCAGCTGTTGGAGGCGAGGATCCAGAAGGTAGAGATGATCGTTCCCAGGGCGACCATGCAGGTGGCAAAAAAATGCAGGCCCGGCCCGACGCGCTTCCAGCCGAACAGCATGACGCCAAGAAAACCCGCCTCAAGGAAGAAAGCGGTTAGCACCTCGTAGGTCAGTAACGGGCCGGTAATACTGCCCGCAAACTGCGAGAAGCCGCTCCAGTTAGTGCCAAACTGATAGGCCATGACCAGGCCAGAAACGACCCCCATGCCGAAGTTAACGGCGAAGATCTTTGACCAGAACAGGTACAGCGAGCGCCAGACCGGGTTGCGGGTTTTAAGCCATAGCCCTTCCAGCACCGCCAGATAGCTTGCCAGGCCAATCGTGATGGCGGGGAAGATGATGTGAAACGAAACGGTAAAGGCAAATTGAATTCGCGCGAGGTGAAACGCATCAAGACCGAACATGCTGACTCCGGGGGAATAAATATCTCCCGGCGATTGTACGAAGCTTGTGGTTTGGGTTGCAGAAACAGTCTGGGTGTTTTAATTGATAACAGTTTACTGATGCTAATGTCGTTATGTTATGTAAACCCGCTGGGTGTTCACTGTTTGAAACTCATATCAGTTACATAAAAATGCATTTTTTTTAACGCTGATATAAAATGCTGGTAAGACAGAGTTAGCGGAATTGATCATGAAAAAGTACCAGCGTCTTGCTGCGCAAATGACGGAACAGATCGCCCACGGGGTATGGCAACCGGGTGATAAGCTGCCTTCGCTACGCGAGCAGGTGGTCAACAGTGGGATGAGTTTTATGACGGTTAGTCATGCTTATCAACTGCTGGAGAGCCAGGGCAGAATCGTCGCGCGCCCGCAGTCTGGTTACTATGTCGCGCCACACCCTGTTTCACCGCGTGCTGCGGCCTCTGCGCCACAGGTCATGCCTGATAACGCCGTTGACATTAACACCTATATATTCGAGGTCCTGCAGGCCAGCCGCAATGCGGCGGTGCTGCCGTTTGCCTCCGCGTTTCCTGACCCGCGTCTTTTTCCATTGCCGCAGCTGAACCGCTCACTGGCGCAGGTAAGTAAAACCGCGACGGCCATGAGCGTGATTGAAAACCTGCCGCCGGGTAACGATGAACTGCGACATGCGATTGCACGTCGCTACGCATTACAGGGAATGACCATTTCGCCGGATGAGATTGTCATTACCGCCGGGGCGCTGGAGGCGCTAAACCTGAGCCTGCAGGCGGTCACGGAGCCCGGCGACTGGGTTATCGTGGAAAACCCGTGTTTTTACGGCGCGTTACAGGCGTTAGAGCGGCTGAAGCTAAAAGCGCTTTCGATAGCGACCGATGTGAAAGAGGGGATCGATCTCGATGCGCTGGTACAGGCGTTGAAGCATTATCCGGTAAAAGCCTGCTGGTTGATGACCAACAGCCAGAATCCGCTGGGCTTTACGCTGACGCCGGAGAAAAAGGCGCGACTGATTGAGATCCTCACTGCGCATAACGTCACGCTGATTGAAGATGATGTCTACAGCGAACTCTATTTTGGCCGCGAAAAGCCGTTGCCCGCAAAGGCATGGGACAAGCAGGATATGACGCTGCACTGTAGCTCGTTTTCTAAATGTCTGGTGCCGGGGTTCCGCATCGGTTGGGTTGCGGCGGGCAAGCATGCCCGCCGCATTCAACATTTGCAGTTGATGAGTACGCTTTCCACCAGTTCGCCAATGCAGCTGGCGTTGGTCGATTATCTGGCGACCAAGCGTTATGACGCGCATCTGCGCCGCCTGCGTCGTCAGTTAGCGGAACGGAAACAGATGGCGTGGCAGTCGCTGATGCGTTCACTCCCGTCTGAAGTGCGTATTCATCATAATGACAGCGGCTATTTTCTCTGGCTGGAACTGCCGGCGGGAATGGATGCTGGAACGTTAAGCACACGCGCGCTGGAACATCAGATCAGCATTGCGCCGGGCAAAATGTTTTCAACGACTGACAACTGGGCGTCATTCTTTCGTTTTAATACCGCCTGGGGTTGGGGAGAAAGAGAAGACCATGCGGTGGAAACCCTCGGTAAACTTATTCGCCAGATGCTGAATTAATCACAAACGCTTATTCCAGATTATCCCCTTAATAATATTCATGCTAATTAAGGGGATATTTCATTGCACCGGTCATAGGAAATACGCATAGCGCTCCTGGCTGGTAACTCCTTGTCTATAATCCATATTATCAGCATCAACTCATTCATTTTGCGGAATGCGCCCTTTGTCACAACCTGTGCAAATTTTTATCTGCGGCGCAGGTGAGTGCCTTAGTGACGTCTATTTTTAAACAGGGAGATATTTTTAACGGCACGGCTGCCGCTCCATTTCATTGTGACAGGAGTAAAAACTTTATGAGCAAGAAATTTGCCCACAGCAGCCTGTGCGCGTTGGTCGTGACGATCGCCACGGCCCACGCCGCCGAACCGCCGACATCGCTGGGAAAGGGCGAAGGGCGGCTGGATATTATTGCCTGGCCGGGGTATGTCGAACGTGGTCAGACCGACAAACAGTATGACTGGGTGACCGCGTTCGAAAAAGAGAGCGGCTGCCAGGTGAACGTCAAAACGGCGGCCACCTCGGACGAAATGGTCAGCCTGATGGCAAAAGGGGGCTATGACCTGGTCACCGCATCCGGTGATGCCTCGCTACGCCTGATTATGGGCAAACGCGTGCAACCGATTAATACCGCGCTTATCGAAAACTGGAAAACGCTTGACCCGAGGCTCGCCAAAGGCGCCTGGTTTAACGTTGACGGAAAAGTCTACGGTACGCCCTATCAGTGGGGACCAAACCTGCTGATGTACAACACCAAAACGTTTCCTACGCCGCCAGACTCCTGGAGCGTGGTCTTTGTGAAGCAGGATCTACCGGATGGCAAGACGAATCAGGGGCGCGTGCAGGCTTATGATGGCCCGATTTACATTGCCGATGCGGCGCTGTTTGTCAAAGCGACGCAGCCGCAGCTGGGGATTAGCGATCCTTACCAGCTCACTGAAGAACAATATCAGGCCGTGCTTAAGGTCCTGCGCGATCAGCATGCCTTGATTCACCGCTACTGGCACGATACCACGGTGCAAATGAGCGACTTTAAAAACGAAGGCGTGGTCGCGTCCAGCGCCTGGCCGTATCAAGCTAACGGTCTGAAAGGCGAAGGTCAGCCGATTGCCACGGTGTTCCCGAAGGAGGGCGTGACCGGGTGGGCGGATACCACCATGCTCCATGCTGACGCTAAACATCCGGTCTGTGCCTACAAATGGATGAACTGGTCGTTAACGCCAAAAGTCCAGGGAGATGTCGCGGCCTGGTTTGGCTCGTTGCCGGTGGTGGCTGAAGGATGTAAAGCTAGTACGTTGCTCGGCGACAAAGGTTGTGAAACCAATGGCTACAGCTTCTTCGACAAGATTGCCTTCTGGAAAACCCCGATTGCTGAAGGCGGCAAATATGTCCCCTATAGCCGCTGGACGCAGGACTACATTGCGATTATGGGCGGTCGTTAATCAGTCGGGAGCTCATCATGACCTATGCAGTCGAGTTTCATGACGTCTCGCGGTTTTATGGCGACGTTCGGGCGGTGGATGGGGTGAGTATTGCCATCCATGACGGCGAGTTCTTTTCTATGCTGGGGCCGTCAGGCTCCGGCAAAACCACCTGCCTGCGCCTGATTGCCGGGTTTGAACAACTGTCCGGCGGCGCGATTTCGATTTTTGGACGTCATGCCAGCGAACTTCCCCCGTGGGAGCGTGACGTCAATACCGTTTTTCAGGATTACGCGCTGTTTCCGCATATGTCAGTGCTCGATAACGTTGCCTACGGACTCATGGTTAAAGGGGTGGGCAAGAAAGAGCGGCAGACTAAAGCCGCGCAGGCGCTAGAAAAGGTGGCGCTGGGATTTGTCGCGATGCGAAAACCCTCGCAGCTTTCCGGCGGCCAGCGTCAGCGGGTGGCGATCGCCCGTGCGCTGGTGAATGAACCGCGCGTGCTGCTGCTTGATGAGCCGCTGGGCGCGCTGGATCTTAAGCTGCGTGAACAGATGCAGTTCGAACTGAAAAAGCTCCAGCAGGAGCTTGGCATCACCTTTATCTTCGTGACCCACGATCAGGGCGAAGCGTTGTCGATGTCCGACCGGGTGGCGGTGTTTAACAGCGGGCGCATTGAACAGGTCGATACGCCGCGCGCGTTGTATCTGCGGCCACGTACGCCGTTTGTGGCCAGCTTTGTGGGGACGTCGAACGTGTTTAATCCGGCTATGGCCGAAACGTTGTGCGGCATGAGCGGAAACTGGGCGCTGCGCCCTGAACATATTCGCCTGAATGAAGGTGGTGAAGTAGAGGTAAAAGGCCGGGTGCAGGCGGTGCAGTATCAAGGCGCGGCGACGCGCTATGAATTGCTGTTGGAAAGCGGCGATCGGCTGCTGGTCAGCCAGCCAAACTTCTCCGTCGGGCTAAATGCTGAAGGGCCAACGGTCGGCGGCGAAGTACTGGCTTCCTGGCCGCGAGATGCCATGGTGGCGTTGGATGGAGGGAGGTGAATGGAGATGAGCATGTCGCCTGTTCCTCCTGCCCGCAATGCCGGGAAAATATCCGGTCTGTTCTGGCGTAAGCCGATGTTAGGGCTGTTCCTGTTGCTGCTCGGGCCGCTGATGTGGTTTGGCATCGTCTATTTTGGCTCACTGCTCACGCTGTTGTGGCAGGGCTTCTACACTTTCGATGACTTCACCATGTCGGTCACGCCTACGCTCACGCTGGCAAACCTCTATGCGCTATTTAACCCAGCCAACTACGACATCATTCTACGAACGCTGGTTATGGCGCTAGCGGTAACCGTCGCCAGTGCGCTGCTGGCCTTTCCGATGGCGTGGTATATGGCGCGCTATACCCGCGGTAAACAGAAGGCCTTCTTTTACGTGGCGGTGATGCTGCCGATGTGGGCCAGCTATATTGTGAAAGCCTACGCATGGACGCTACTGCTGGCCAAGGACGGCGTCGCGCAGTGGTTCCTTAGCCATCTGGGCTTGCAGCCGGTGCTGGCGGCTGTGCTGACGCTACCGGGGATCGGGGGGAATACACTCTCAACGTCCGGGCTGGGGCGCTTTCTGGTGTTCGTTTATATCTGGCTGCCCTTTATGATCCTGCCTGTACAGGCTGCGCTGGAGCGCATTCCCGGATCGCTGCTGCAGGCTTCAGCGGACCTTGGCGCGCTACCGCGCCAGACTTTCCGCCATGTGGTATTGCCGCTGGCGATTCCAGGGATTGCCGCGGGGTCGATTTTCACTTTCTCGCTAACCCTTGGAGACTTTATCGTCCCGCAGCTGGTGGGGCCTCCGGGGTATTTTATCGGCAATATGGTTTATTCCCAGCAGGGGGCGATCGGCAATATGCCGATGGCGGCGGCATTTACCCTTGTTCCCATCGTGCTGATTGCCCTCTATCTGGCGTTCGTGAAACGTCTGGGAGCGTTTGATGCACTCTGATCGCGCACCGTGGTTTCTCAAAATCGCCGCCTGTGGCGGTGTGATTTTTCTCCATTTTCCGTTGGTGATTATTGCGCTATACGCGTTCAACACCGAAGACGCCGCCTTCAGCTTTCCGCCGCAGGGCCTGACGCTGCGCTGGTTTAGCGAAGCGGCAGGGCGCAGCGATATCTACGAGGCCGTGACACTGTCACTTAAAATAGCCACCCTGTCGACGGCGATTGCGCTGGTACTTGGCACGCTTGCTGCAGCAGCGCTCTGGCGGCGGGATTTCTTTGGTAAAAGCGCGATATCGCTGTTGCTGCTCCTTCCCATCGCTTTACCCGGCATTGTCACGGGGCTGGCGCTGCTGACGGCGTTTAAGACGGTGAATCTGGAGCCGGGGCTGCTCACTATCGTGATTGGTCACGCGACCTTTTGCGTGGTGGTGGTTTTTAACAACGTGATTGCCCGCTTTCGCCGTACGTCATGGAGCCTGGTGGAGGCGTCAATGGATCTCGGCGCCAACGGCTGGCAAACCTTCCGCCATGTGGTGCTGCCGAACCTTGGCTCGGCGCTGCTGGCAGGAGGCATGCTGGCGTTTGCGCTGTCGTTTGATGAAATTATCGTCACCACGTTTACCGCAGGCCACGAGCGTACGTTGCCGCTGTGGTTGCTGAACCAATTGGGCCGACCACGCGATGTGCCGGTGACCAACGTAGTCGCACTGCTGGTGATGGTGCTGACGATGATACCGATTTTAGGGGCGTGGTGGCTGACGCGCGAAGACGAAACAGCCGCTGGCGGTGGGACGACATTTAACTAAAACAGGATCATGCTATGCAACATAAGTTACTGATTAACGGTGAACTGGTGGCCGGTGAAGGCGACGCGCAGCCGGTCTATAACCCGGCGACGGGCGAGATCCTGCTGACGATTACCGAGGCTTCGGCCACTCAGGTTGATGCGGCGGTGAATGCCGCCGACCGCGCATTTGTTCAGTGGGGGCAAACGACGCCGAAACAGCGGTCGGAGTGCTTGTTAAAACTGGCAGACGTTATTGAAGCGCACGCAGAAACCTTCGCCCGGCTCGAATCGCTCAACTGTGGCAAGCCGTTGCACTGCGTGGTGAACGACGAAATCCCGGCGGTGGTGGATGTGTTCCGCTTCTTCGCCGGTGCAGCGCGCTGCCTGAACGGGCTGGCTGCCGGGGAGTATCTGGAAGGCCATACCTCAATGATTCGCCGGGATCCGATTGGCGTGGTGGCGTCGATCGCGCCGTGGAACTATCCGCTAATGATGGCGGCGTGGAAGCTGGCTCCGGCGCTGGCGGCGGGTAACTGCGTGGTGCTGAAACCTTCTGAGATCACGCCGCTCACGGCGCTGACGCTGGCTGAGCTGGCGAAAGATATCTTCCCGGCAGGTGTACTGAACGTGCTGTTTGGTCGCGGCCAAACCGTGGGCGATCCACTGACCGGGCATGCGAAGGTGCGGATGGTTTCGCTGACGGGCTCGATTGCCACCGGCGAGCATATTCTGGCGCACACGGCGTCCTCGATTAAGCGCACGCATATGGAACTGGGTGGGAAAGCGCCGGTGATCGTCTTTGATGATGCCGATATTGATGCGGTTATTGAGGGGGTCAGAACCTTTGGTTTCTATAACGCCGGGCAGGATTGTACCGCCGCCTGTCGTATCTACGCGCAGCGGGGCGTTTACGACCGGCTGGTCGCCAGACTTGGCGCGGCGGTGGCGAGCCTGAAGGTGGGGGCGCCGGAAGATGAGAGCACCGAACTGGGGCCGTTGAGCTCCCAGGCACACCTCACGCGCGTTAGCGATGCCGTCGCGCGCGCCAAAGCCTTACCGCACGTCAAAGTGGTAACCGGCGGTGAAAAGGTGGCGGGGAAGGGGTTCTATTTCCAGCCAACGCTGCTGGCGGGCGCTCACCAGGAGGATGATATCGTCCAACGCGAAGTGTTTGGCCCGGTTGTCAGCGTGACCGTCTTTGACAGTGAAGAACAGGTGCTGGCGTGGGCTAACGATTCGCAATATGGGCTGGCTTCATCGGTGTGGACGCAGGATGTTGGCCGCGCGCATCGCATGAGCGCGCGCTTGCAGTACGGCTGCACCTGGGTCAACACCCACTTTATGCTGGTCAGTGAAATGCCGCATGGTGGGCAAAAACTGTCGGGCTACGGCAAGGATATGTCGATGTACGGTCTGGAGGATTATACCGTGGTGCGGCATGTGATGATTAAGCACTGATTACTCCCTTTGCGGTAGGGGAAAACCTGCCGCGCCGCGCGGCAGTTTTGACATGCCCGGAGCAACGTGCGAGGATCCGCGCCGTTGTAAAACCGGGCATAGTCAGAGAGATGAAAAAGAGTATTGTGTGCAGTGCCGTCGCCGCGGCGGCCTTAATGGGTACAGGCATTTATTATTCAGCAGGCCGCATTGCCGCCTGTGATGGCGATAACCACGTAACAGCGGCTTGCCTGGCTGAAGCCTGGGATGCCGAAAAAGTGAATTTAATTCCGCAGTACGATCCGAATCATTATGTAAGCGATCCGACCACCGACAGCATTTTTGCCGCCTCCAAACCAAAACGCTAAGTGTAAGCTGAATCACAGCATGAAAAACTAAATCGGCGTACCGTGACTTTAGTTTTAATCGTTCACGCAGTTAATTTATCTGGAGATAGATCTGCGTGGACTGAATAGCCTCACGCGAAAAGCGGCGAAAAACTTGATGTACGTCAAAAAACGTAGCATATTGCGCCGCTTTAACGATCAATGGTAAGGACTCAATTGGTGACGCTGTACCAACATATGCTCATTTTCTACGCCATCATGGCGGTTATTTGCGCCGGAATTACCTGGTTTCTCACCAAAGAAAGCACCTCAATCCGTCTGATTGCCACCTTTTTAATCGGCGCAACGTGGCCGTTCAGTTTCCCCGTTGCGCTGCTGCTGTCGCTATTCTGATGGCTATTTACTGAGATCGCTGAGCAAAATAGCGATGCTTTTACCGCCCTCGGTCTGCTCCAGCGCAATTTTCACGATAATGGTGAGCGGCACGGACAGCAGCATACCGACCGGACCCAGCAGCCAGCCCCAGAATATTAACGATAAGAACACCACCAGCGTGGAGAGCCCCAGGCCGCGTCCCATGATGCGGGGCTCGAGAATGTTGCCAAAGACGAGATTTATCACCAGATACCCCGCAAGTACGATCAGCGCATCGTAAAAGCCGCTAAAGACCAGAACCTGCAAAATAGGGGGGATCGCCGCCAGCACCGAGCCAATATTCGGAATATAGTTGAGCGCAAAGGCCAGCAGCCCCCAGATAAAGGCAAAACGGACGCCCAGCAGCTCCAGCATGCCCCATACAACCAGACCCGTTACCAGGCTAATCGCCGTTTTCAGCACCAGATAGTGCGATACGCTGTCCAGCCCTCGCTGAATCGCCGCCATCCCCTCTACCGGACGTGACATGACCTGCTGAAGTTTCGCCGGTAGCTGTGGCACTTCCAGCAGCATAAACACCACCGTCAGCAGCAGCAGAAAAATAGACGACATCGCGTTCGAGAGTTGGGTCAGTAGGCGTGAAACCAATGTCATGGCGGCATTGGGGTCAATGTATTTAATCAGTTCTTCAGGGCTGACGCTGATACCAAATCGCTGCATCCACGGCTGCAGATTATAGATCGGTACCGCCAGCGATGAGCGGTACTGAGGCAGCGTGCGCGTCAGTTCGTTGAGTGATGTGCCGAGTGAGGCCAGTAATAGTACGGCCAGCAGAATAATCACGACAATCAGTAGCGAGATGCCGAGCACGCGTGGTACGCGGCAGCGTACCAACAGCTGAACAACCGGGTTGAGCACCACGGCGATAAACAGCGCCAGCACGAAGGGGACGATGATCTCCGCAGCAAAACGGATCCCCGTCAGAATGATAACCAGCATGCCGAGCATGATGACGATTTTTAATCCATTAAGCGTGATGATCGGCCTGGACATGATAGCTCCTGCTATAAACTCTGCTGATTATGATAATTGCGAATTGGCTTATAATAAATGAATGTACATCAAACAACATCCGTAAAGATTTGAAAACATTTTGAGATACTTCGACAACTGTGTTAGAAATTAGCTGTGTTTAACTACTGAGGACAATTTTAATCCGCAATGATGAGAAGCAATACCGCGGATAATTGTAATTTTATGGACAATATGTTCAGGACGTACATTTCTACTCAATTCACTGTTTTCCCTTCTTTTTCTGCCTTCTGCGGTGAGCACCACTGGCGCAACGCGCTGTAGTCCTTTTCTTCGTTTGAGCTAAATTTTAATCATTTTATTTCGGTTTGCGCTACGTCGCGAACTGCAACGGATTATATTCTCACGCAGGAGAAGGACCATGTTTTACTGGATTTTATTAGCCCTGGCTATTGTGGCCGAAATTACAGGTACGCTGTCTATGAAATGGGCAAGCGTAAGCGATGGTAATACCGGCTTTATTTTAATGCTGGTGATGATCTCACTGTCTTATATTTTTCTTTCGTTCGCGGTTAAGAAAATCGCCCTCGGTGTCGCCTACGCGCTTTGGGAAGGTATCGGTATTGTGCTGATTACGCTTTTCAGCGTCCTGGTCTTTGACGAAAGTCTGACGGTGATGAAAGCGGCGGGTCTGGCAACGCTTATCGCCGGGATTGTGTTGATCAAATCGGGTACGCGTAAAGCGCCGAAGAAAAGCGTTATGATTAATAACGAGGTGAATCATGCTTAAGTTCGAATTGATTCACGGTCTCTGGCTAGCAGGTTCCATCGTACTTGAAATTGTCGCTAATATTTTCCTGAAATTCTCTGACGGTTTCCGTAACAAACTGTACGGACTCCTCTCACTGGCCGCCGTGCTGGCCGCGTTTAGCGCCTTGTCGCAGGCGGTGAAGGGCATTGACCTGTCGGTTGCCTACGCTATCTGGGGGGGCTTCGGCGTAGCGGCCACTCTGGCGGCGGGGTGGATCCTCTTTGGTCAGCGCCTGAATAATAAGGGCTGGTTTGGACTTGGCCTGCTGTTGATCGGTATGGTGATGATTAAACTCGCTTGATGTGATAGCTGCCCGGGAAATCGGGCAGCGAAATTCATGGCCTGTATTACGCTTGTAACAAAGGGTTTGCTTTGTGACTGCGAGGGTGGGGCATGTTTAATCCGTCACGCTGGCGTAATATTGCCACGGCCAGAACGCTGTTCGTGATGATCTTTTTAGCAGGCGTTGGCCTGATCTTTTCTATTATTTCACTGCTTTACCTGTCGCAGAATTTAATCAGTAGCAAAACTAACGATATTGATGCCCGCCGTTCCGCACTTTCTGTTGATGGGGCCCTTCAGACATCCATTAACCGCGTGCTCTCACTCGTTACCGACAACTCTATCTGGGACGACGCCGTCCGTCAGGTTTATGCGCCGCAGCTGGACACCACGTGGCTGTATAATACCTGGGGGGCAGGCTTCAAAATCAATAATCTCTACGATGGCACATTCGTCCTGGATGAAAACTATCGTGTTCTCTGGGGCTCGTTTCATAGCTCACCGTTTAATGAACATAATCTCGATTTCTTTGGTGAGGGGCTGGAAGCGCTTATTAGCCAAAATGAGGATGCGCTGCGTCGGGGGAGCAATGTTTTTGCCGGCATAACCCAGACGCGGGCGGGGATTGCCTTTGTCGGGATCGGGCTGATTCGCCCTATGGTTGGACGTTTACAGGTGTACGACGCGACGCGGCGTTATCTGGTGATCACCCGGCATATCAATCCTGGATTACTCAACAATCTGGGAAATACGTTCCAGATTGAAAAACTGACATTGGGTACTGCGCCGCAGAACCAATACAACATTCCGGTGCGAACCTCTGGGGGGAAGGTGGTGGGCTGGCTTGATTGGCAGCTCAGGCAGCCTGGGGCTGAGGCTGCCAGCGCCGCATCACCGCAAATTCGTGAAATTGTGCTGCTTGCGACCGGGTTAATTCTGCTGTTTATTCTGCTGAGCAGCTTAGGCTTGTGGAAGCTGGCGCGCGGGGAACGCCAGGCGCGAGAAATTGCGTTGACCGACTGGTTGAGCCATCTGCCCAACCGCCGTGCGCTGATTGAACAGCTGGAGCGCATCAGCCAGCGTGGCGATCGCGACGTGAAAACGGTGGTGTTTATCGATCTTGATGGCTTTAAAGATGTTAATGACATTCATGGCCATGATGTCGGCGATATTCTGATTATTCGTATTGCCGCCATGCTACAAACGCTGGTGCCTGGCGGCGGAATGCTGGCGCGCATGGGAGGCGATGAGTTTGCGATGACCGTGGGCGGTGAGCACTCAGAAGCGCGCGCGGCAGCCTTTGCGGAAAGCGTGCTGGATTACCTTAATGCGCCAATCCGTATCGATGGCCGTACGTTGCACATCAGCGCCAGCATAGGCATCGCCAGCGGAAAATTGCAGCTGAGCTCCAGCTCCGAGCTTTTCCGCCAGGCAGATATCGCCATGTATCACTCGAAGATCACCGGCAAAGGGCGCATTACCCACTATGACGCTGAACTTAACAGCGCGCGCGAATACCAGGTTGCTATCGAGAATGACATTCGCCACGGGCTGGAAAACAATGAGTTTGAAGTCTGGTATCAGCCGATCGTCTGCGCGCGGACGCAGGTGATGATTGGCGTTGAAGCGCTGGTGCGCTGGCCGCGACGGAAGAAAGGCGAGCTGATGCCTGATGCGTTTATTGCTGTCGCTGAAACCAGCGGGCTTATCTATGCGCTCGGGCAGTTTGTATTGGCTCGCGCGTGTCACGATCTGCTGGTACACAACGATCTTAAGCTCTCGGTTAATATTTCGCCGGCGCAATTCCGCGACCCTGAGTTTGAAAATAAGGTTTCCAGCGTGCTGAAATCATCTGGTTTTCCGCCGTCCAGGCTACAGCTTGAGGTTACCGAGACCTACGTGCTCGAAAAACCGGAACGCGCGCGTGCGGCAATCGCGAATCTGAAAGCGCTGGGTACCGCCGTTGCGCTGGATGATTTTGGTACCGGTTACTCCAGCATTGGCTATTTGCGGCGCTTCAATTTCGACACCATTAAAATTGATAAATCGCTGGCCGGGCTGGTGGATGACGACGATCAGGCTGCTGCTCTGGTGGGGGGCACGATTCGGATTGCCAGCGCGCTAGGCATGACGGTGATTGCCGAAGGCGTCGAAACGGAGAGACAGATGAAGCTGCTGCGGTTGGCGGGTTGCGATCAGCTTCAGGGATTCTATTTCAGCGAGCCGATGCCGCTATCTTCGCTGCTGGCGTTACGTCACCAGCAGCTTCAGAGTTAATTGTCGGCAGCGAGCGCTTCCAGCTTGTCGCGAAAACCGGTGACGGCGATGGCGCGGTTGTCGGCACGCCAGCGATCTTTGGCCGCCGGTGCTGAGCTTTGTACTGCAATCAGTTGCCAGCCGGCGTCGGTTTTCAACAGCAGCGGTGAGCCGCTATCACCCGGCAGCGTATCGCACTGATGGGAAAGCACCGACGCCTGCGCCCAGCCGGTGACGGTACAATCTTCATGACTGTACAGTGAATCCAGATGATCGACCGGGTAACCGGACTGCGTCACTTTTCGCCCGGCGGCTTTCAGCGCGGCGGTCAGTTCGGCTTTGTCGCCGGTAAACAGCGGCAGTGGCGTAATACCAGAAGGGGGATAGCGTAGGACGATCAGGCCGAAATCCCATGGTGCCGCTGAAGACGGCACAATCCAACCGTCGCCGTCGGGCTTCAGTCGTTTTCCTAGCGAAGGGTCAACCCGTCCCTCAATGCCATGAATCTCATAGCGCCAGCTGCCCTTTTGCGACACAAAGCGCAGGGCTACCGCTTTATCCAGCTTGCCACCTGGCGGCTCCAGCAGACAGTGTCCGGCGGTTAAAGCCAGATGGGGAGAAATCAGCGTCGCGGTACACAGATTGCCGCTGGCGGTTTCAAGTTGCCCGATGGCGTCCCACGGTTCTTGCGCCGGATGGCTGACAAGGACGCGATCGTCCTGACCAAAAAACAGGGTTTTAATATCTTTTGCGCTAATGCCGCTATCACTGTCATCAGCATGAGTTATTAAAGGCAGAACGGATAACGATCCCAGTAAACAACACACAAAGGCTGTACGCATATCACTCTCGGATGGGGCAATTATGATTATAAAAACTAAACCCAGTGAGACTACTATAGACGGGAGACATGAAAAGTGGGAGTAAAATCAGCGAACTACATTCAGTAAAAGAAGAACTGAGTCGCGATAAGCGCGCAAACGATCAGTAATGCCAGGATGAGCTCGAAACGATAACGCCGCAACATGGTTGGCTCCCCGGGAAAAAATCGGCGCTGAAGTAGCGCCGATACGGATAATTGATCGCCTCAGGCAGCAGGGCTAACACCGGCGTCGGGGGCGACGCTACGTGATGCACCTGTCTGCCTGAATCGACGCGCAGAACGCGCCGATTGCGTAGTCATTAAGCTGCTGGTTGTGCTGCTGGTTTAGCGGCTTCGTGTTTTACTGCTTTTTTGTGTTTTTTAGCAGCCTGCGCCTTCTGCGCTACAGCCGGTTTAGCTGCTGCTTTTTTGTGTTTTTTAGCGGCCTGCGCTTTCTGCTCTACAGCCGGTTTAGTGGCTGCTTTTTTGTGTTTTTTAGCAGCCTGGGCTTTCTGTTCTACAGCCGGTTTAGCCGCTGCTTTCTTGTGTTTTTTGGCAGCCTGCGCTTTCTGTGCCGGTGCTGCTTTTTTGTGTTTCTTGTGATGAGTGGTTTTTGCCGGAGCCGCGTGAGTGGCGGTCGCAGTAGCAGCCGGAGCCGGCGTAGCCGTCGCGTCAGCAGCGAAAGCAGCGGAAGACATACCCATAGCAGCGGCAACAACCAGAGCTAATACTTTTTTCATTCTCATACCCTCGAATTGGTTTTTTCATTCAACCCCACTGCGGGGCCGTTGAAAGAACTATACCTACGGGATATCGGTCTTTCCGTGAGTGATTGGTATCGGCGTGTAACGTAATGTACGAGAGGTGTTGCACAAATGTACAGGGGCGATGGGTCTTCGCCCCTCACGAGGTTAGTTCGCGCAAGGCGTGCGGCTGGCGCGTTGCATCAGGTAAACGCGCAGAATAAGCGCGAAGGCCATTGCCACGACCACGGCAGCCAGCAGGTAAATGCTGTCCAGACCCTGATAGCCTGCAATCCAGCCCGCAACAGGGCCGGTAATGCCAAGTGCCAAATCCAGGAAGGCGGAATAGGTGCCCAGCGCGGTCCCCTGGTTTTGTTCCTCCACCTGCTTGACCGCTTCGACGCCCAGCGCCGGGAAGACCAGCGAGAAACCGGAGCCAGTCAGGAAAGCGCCCAGCCCGGCGATCCAGGCATTCGGGGCAAACCAGATAATCAGCAGCCCCAGGCATTCAAAAACGTAGCAGACCAGCGATACGCGAATGCCACCAAACCGGGTGATGGTGTTACCCAGCACCAGACGAATACAGATAAAGCCAATACTGAACAGTGAGAGCGTGAAGGCGGCACCTTGCCAGCCGTGCGCGGAGAAGTAGAGCGTGATAAATGTCGCAATCACCCCGAAGCCTACTGTACCCAGCCCAAGACCCAAACCGTACGGCCAGATTTTGCGCGCGACGACGTGGAAAGGCGCTCGGATGCCCGCGCTGACGCTGACGTCAGCACGAGTACGGGCAAAGAGCAGGCCAATAACGGCGATAATCACAATCAGCGCCGCGAAGCCGCTGATGCCAAACGCGCTATTGAGCATCACACCCAACGGCGCACCGGCGGCCATGGCGACATAGGTAGCGACCCCGTTCCAGGAAATGACGCGGGAAGTGTGGATCGCGCCGACGGTTTTAATCCCCCACAGCGTGGAGCCGGTAGAAGTAAAACTCTCGCCTACACCAAGGAACACGCGGCCGACCAGCAGCAGAATGACCGCCAGAATGGGGCTGGCGTGCGCGGCCGCGGCGGCGAGCGTGAACAGGCCGCTCATCATGCAGCAGATAATCCCCAGGCTGACAACCTTCTTCGGCCCCCAGATATCGGTATAGCGCCCGGCGTGGGGGCGGCTGACGAGAGTGGAAATGTATTGCAGGCTAATCACCGCGCCGGCGACCAGCGTGCTGTAGCCGAGATCGTAGTGGATAAATCCGGGGAGTACCGCCAGCGGCAGGCCGATGGAAAGGTAACAAATACAGGTGAAAACCACGATCGAAATAATGCGTAGATTAAGCTGGGTATTGCTGGTGTAGGTAGTCATAACACGGAACATGAAAGACAAAAGTGGGCGTATTATAGAACCTGTCGGTATTCTCTTGAAGTTATTAGGATTTCATGCGCACGAATAATCACAAGGGGGACGTCTGAACGCAGCCGTGCTGGTTGCGGAAAGCCTGGCGACGATCCACACCATCTTATCGAGAATGGCTTCGGCGGTACCGGCACGAAGGGAGGCAAACCGACGGTACCGCAAATGGCGTGGATAGCGCGATTGCAAGGGGCAGGATACCGAGAGGAAGTGTGTTATGGGTTTGGTGAAGCGATAGCGGTGATTACAGATTACTTGGGGCTCTTCAATTGATGAATTGAACGATCACACAAACATTAAGATAACCTTAAGAAAATCGCATTCAATGTTAATGGATTAAATTTCTTAAAAGCTACTATCAGTAATTCATTATTAACTTGAATGATTTGTATGAAATTCGATACGCATTTACCCTTTTCCGTTGTTGCTATGGCGGTTCTGTCGTTGTTATTTCCGTTTGCCGCAGACTGGCATCTACCGTTGCTTGGCGGTGCCTTAGTGACGCAGATTGAAAACGCTCAGGCGCTATGGCTGCTGTTTGGCGCGTTGTTTACCGCTTGGTATATCAAACCGCTTTCGAGGCCTGAAGGAGAAAAACAGTTCTGGATGTGGGCCGTGCTGTGGTGGATGGTGTTGCTAGGACGAAGTACGAGTTGGGGGCGGGCTTACTTTCCGGAGCAACCTCATCTTGTGTTTAGAGTGATTTCCGTCACTCTGATCGGAGGTTTAGCGCTTTCTCTGTTATCCGGGCCATTACGTAAGGACATCGTCCGCAGGGTTAAGGAAGTGACAATGCCGGTATGGTTGCTGGCTGTTACTATTTGTACGTTTATCATTTCCGATACCATTGAGCACCATCGTCTGTTGGCACCGTTGTTTGTTCATAATCCTCAATATGCTGACCTTATGGAAGAGTTGTATGAAATTCCATTTATGGTAGGGCTGTTGCTTGTTACGTACTATTTTATGAAAACGGATAAGTCCTCCGACCAGCTTTTCCCGCTAAATATCAGTATGGACTGTAAATAGAAAATGCCTCGGCGTTTAGGGCGCTGCGGCATTTTTTAGCCTGTTCTTAATTGAGTTTAGCGTAAGCGTTTATGCAGAGCATAGCCGGTCAGCAGTGCGCCAACCAGCAGCAGGGCAATAAATGCCCCCACGCCGTTCCAGCCGTATTTGTGCCAGAAGACGCCGCCGAGCGTACCGGCAATACTTGAGCCGAGATAGTAGCTAAAAAGATACAGCGACGACGCCTGACCCCTGGCGCGGCGCGCACGCGGGCCAATCCAGCTGCTGGCCACCGAGTGTGCGGCAAAGAACCCTGCGGAGAACAGCAGCATGCCGGGGAAAATCACCCACAGCGGCGAGAACAGCGTGAGCAGAAGCCCCAGCAACATCACGCCGGTGAAGAAGATCATGACCGGGCCACGACCGTAGCGGGTGGTCATTACGCCGGCTTTGGGTGAGCTCCAGGTCCCGGTCAGGTAGGCGACGGATAGCAGACCCACCACCGCCTGGTTGAGCGACCAGGGCGAGAGCATCAGGCGGTAGCCGATGTAGTTAAAGAGGGTGACGAACGCGCCCATCAGCAGAAAACCCTCGACGAACAGCAGCGGCAGGCCACGATCGCGAAAGTGCAGGTGAACATTAATGAGTAATGATTTCGGCTTCAGCGAGCTGGGGCGGAAATGGCGGGATTCCGGCAGAATGCGCCAGAACATGATGGCCGAGGCCAGCGCAAAGAGGCTGATCACCGCCAGCGCCACGCGCCAGCCGAAGAAATCGGTAAACACCCCAGTGAGCAGACGTCCGCTCATCCCGCCAATCGAGTTACCGCTGATATATAACCCCATCGAGAAGGCGACGAAACTCGGGTGAATCTCTTCACTGAGATAGGTCATGCCCACCGCTGCTACGCCGCTGAGCGACAGACCAATCAGCGCACGCATCAGCAGAATTCCATGCCAGCTGGTCATCATTGTCGACAGGAGTGAACAGCAGGAAGCCAGCAGCAGCGCGGTGACCATCACCTGTTTACGCCCGATGGCGTCGGAAAGCGGCCCGGTAAACAGCAGGCCAATCGCCAGCATGACGGTGGAAATTGACAGCGAAATACTGCTCCCCGCCGGAGAGATGCCGAACTCATGGGAGAGCACCGGCAGAATGGGTTGCACACAGTACAGCAGGGCAAACGTTGCCAGCCCGGCGGAGAAGAGGGCGAGCGTGACGCGAATAAAGGCCGGCGTGCCGCGGCGGATAAACGTATTGTTGACAGTGGGGGTATCGTCGCGGACATCAATAACGGGCGTATGGTCTGCGGTAGTTGTGCGGCTCACGGGAAGATCCTTGACTAAAAACAACGAGTAATGGCGACATAGGTCACATAATCAGAGTAGGAAAATGTAAATATTCTGTCTAATAT
>NZ_JANEWH010000064.1:0-27750 GCF_028069715.1 Kluyvera sp. Awk 3
AACATAGACTAACCATTGCTGATTAATCGTTACAAAATGGACTAAAACAGCGAATCAGACCAAAATCCCCCCATTGCATTCGTGAAAAAATGG
This sequence comes from Kluyvera sp. Awk 3, assembly GCF_028069715.1. Classification (NCBI taxonomy): domain Bacteria; kingdom Pseudomonadati; phylum Pseudomonadota; class Gammaproteobacteria; order Enterobacterales; family Enterobacteriaceae; genus Kluyvera; species Kluyvera sp. Awk 3. Next base: position 94 of record NZ_JANEWH010000064.1, read on the forward strand.
TGAGAACATCAATCACAACAAATCACCAAATGATTACTTGTGACGTATTTCAGAGGAAAACATGATGAGTAAAATAGAGACCATTTCGCGAGAATCCTGGATCCTGAGCACTTTCCCGGAGTGGGGGAGCTGGCTAAATGAAGAGATTGAACAAGAGCAGGTCGCGCCGGGGACCTTTGCGATGTGGTGGCTTGGCTGCACTGGAATCTGGCTGAAATCAGAAGGGGGCGCCAACGTCTGTGTCGATTTCTGGTGCGGTACCGGCAAACAGAGCCATGGCAACCCGTTGATGAAGCAGGGCCACCAGATGCAGCGCATGGCTGGGGTGAAAAAGCTGCAGCCTAACCTGCGCACCACGCCTTTCGTGCTGGATCCTTTCGCTATTCGCCAGATCGATGCCGTACTGGCAACACACGATCATAACGATCATATCGACGTCAACGTTGCCGCCGCGGTCATGCAGAACTGTGCCGATAACGTGCCGTTTATCGGCCCGCAAACCTGCGTAGACTTGTGGACAGGCTGGGGCGTGCCGAAAGAACGCTGTATCGTGGTAAAACCGGGCGACATCGTTAAAGTTAAAGACATTGAAATTCATGCGCTTGATGCCTTTGACCGTACCGCGCTGATTACGCTGCCGGCGGACCAGAAAGCGGCCGGCGTGCTGCCGGACGGTATGGACGCGCGCGCAGTGAACTATCTGTTCAAAACCCCAGGCGGAACCCTGTACCACAGCGGCGACTCCCACTATTCCAACTACTACGCGAAACACGGCAACGAGCATCATATTGACGTGGCGCTGGGCTCTTATGGAGAGAACCCGCGCGGGATTACCGACAAAATGACCAGCGCCGATATCCTGCGTATGGGGGAAGCGCTGAACGCCAAAGTTGTGATTCCGTTCCACCACGATATCTGGTCAAACTTCCAGGCCGATCCGCAGGAAATTCGTGTGCTGTGGGAGATGAAAAAAGATCGCCTGAAGTACGGATTCAAACCCTTTATCTGGCAAGTGGGCGGCAAATTTACCTGGCCGCTGGATAAAGACAACTTTGAATACCATTATCCGCGCGGTTTTGACGACTGCTTCACGATTGAACCGGATCTGCCTTTCAAATCGTTCCTGTAGTCAGGCTTCCCGGCATCGCTACGCTCGGCTGAGCACAACGATGCCGGGGAATTCCGCCACCTTTTCCCCTTCCCCCGCGTATATAGTTTTAGTAATTTGCTGATATTTCAAATATCATCTTTACTCATCATTTTTTTTCGGAATAGCTCATGACGGAAGCGCAAAGACATCAGATTCTACTGGAACTGCTGGCACAGGCGGGCTTTGTTACAGTAGAGCAGGTGATTTCCCGTCTGGGGATTTCCCCCGCGACGGCTCGCCGGGATATCAACAAACTGGATGAAAGCGGCAAGCTGAAGAAGGTGCGTAACGGTGCCGAAGCCATCAGTCAGCAGGCCCCGCGCTGGTCGCCAATGAACATTCACCAGGCGCAAAACCACGATGAAAAGGTGCGCATCGCCAAAGCCGCCGCACAACTGGTGATGCCCGGCGAGAGCGTGGTCATCAACTGCGGTTCAACGGCCTTTCTGGTCGGCCAGGAAATTTGCGGCAAACCGGTGCAGATCATCACCAACTATCTGCCGCTGGCGAACTATCTGATCGACAAAGAACACGACAGCGTAATCATCATGGGGGGTCAGTACAACCGCAGCCACGCGATTACGCTGAGCCCACAGGGCAGCGAGAATAGCCTGTACGCCGGCCACTGGATGTTTACCAGCGGTAAAGGGCTAACGGCGGAGGGGTTGTACAAAACCGACATGCTTACCGCGATGGCAGAACAGAAAATGCTCAATGTCGTCGGTAAACTGGCGGTGCTGGTCGACAGCAGTAAGGTTGGCGAGCGCGCAGGCATGCTGTTCAGCCGCGCCGATGAGATAGATTTGCTCATCACCGGCAAGCAGGCCGACCCGGAGATCCTCAAAAAGCTGGAGGATCAAGGCGTGCAGGTGATCCGCGTTTAAAGATGCTGGCGGAAAAACGCCACCGTGCTGTCCAGCGCCTCTGGCGTAATACGGTGGCGAACGCCCGCCTGCCAGAGGCAGGTGAGATGCGTATCCAGCCCGGCATCCCGCAACGCCTGCTGCAGGCGGAAGGTTTCTCCGGCTGGCACCACATCATCTTCTTCACCGTGCCACAGTAACAGTGGCCTGTCGGACAGGCGCGCCAGCTGATGGCCCACGTCCCATTTTGCCAGCGGAGCCATCAGGCGTTCCCGCTGCTGTGGCTGAGGTGGAAACAGCGTAGCGGAAAGCCCGGTGAAATAGCCCGAGCCCATCAGGCTGGCGACACACTTCAGTTCGGGATGATGCGTCATCAACCCCAGCGCGGTCATGCCCCCCATCGATGCGCCTGCCACCGCCAGCCGCCCTTCGCTCACCATTCCGCTTGCCAGTAGCGCGTCGCGCAGTGCCGGAAACTCGGTGAAATTCTGTAGCAGAATCTGCCAGAAATGCTGCAATCGCTCGGCACCGTCGCCGTTATAACGCTCGCCGTGTTCCGCGGCATTGGGCATCACCACCCGAAAACCGCCCTGCGCCAGCGCCACGGCAAAATAGCTATAAACCAGGTTAGAAGAGGTAAATCCGTGATAAAACACGATAGTCGGCAGCGCCTTTTCCGCGCCTCCTTTAGGCCAGGCATGCAGAACTTGCTGCCCTGCTAATGTGCGAGTTTCCAGTTCAATCATCGGGCCTCTCCTTTAGCTATGCTGATATAGCAGACGAAATGGATTCAATAATGTAACGACAATACCCCTGATTGATAACATTGAGAACCCGGTTACGGTTTCAGGTTATTTTCATTCGAAAATAGCGCTATGGTTAACAAATCAGGAACATTAACCCAAAAGGGAAATTTTTCCCCACTACACTATGGCTATCAGGAAACGGGAAATGACGATAAAACGGTTAATCCCACTGTTGTTGGCGCTCTTGCTGAGCGGTTGTACCCTGTTGGAAGGCACGCCTGAAGCGCCGCCTCCGGCAACCGACCACCCGCAGGAGATTCGTCGCAACCAGACGGAAGGTTTGCAGCGCATGGGTACAGTCAGCGCGCTGATCTACGGCTCGCCGATGGACGTTGAAGAGACCATCAGGGCGAAAGCCACCGCGCAGAAAGCGGATTACTACGTGATCGTGATGATAGACGATACCGTCGTGCCCGGGCAGTGGTATTCGCAGGCAATCCTTTACCGTAAGTAACCTTGAGCAGCTTTACGTAGGTTTGCACCGTTTCACGTTTCCTTGATGCACAATGACGCCTCTGTCGGAGTACGGAACATGCGTCTGCTATGGACTGCCCTGGTGGGTTAAATGAAATGGAGCTGACGATGAAACAATCACTTACCTTATCTACCCTGCTTTTGTCAGGCGGCACGCACGCTGCTGCGGCGCAATCGGCAGAGTTCGCCAGTGCTGATTGTGTCACCGGGCTCAATGAGATCGGCCTGATTTCAGTGAACAATGTCGCCGGAAGTCTGGAAGACGTCGAACAGGTTATCGCCCGTAAGGCAGATGAACAGGGTGCCTCCTGGTATCGTATTGTTCAGATGTACGAAGAACCCCAGCAAGATAACTGGCGTGCACAGGCGATTATCTATGCCTGAGACCAGCCGCTAAAGGAAGAAGCGTTCATCTATCACGCTTCTTCCCCCCTTCATGTACTACCTTCCCCTGCCCGTCGCCCGATGTAATACTTCGCTTATCACCTGTTCAGGCAGCAGCACGCCGCCGCGCGGATCGAGCATCATCCGACACCAGGCCTGAGCCACAGGTGGAGATGCATAGCGCAGCATTTGCGCGCCTACCCCCAGCAAATAGAGTTGCCCGGTAATCTCACGGCCCTGAGCTTGTGACGGCTTGCGTAGCCGCTGCTGAAGCTGACGCCAGTGGCGATCGAAATGGCGATCCAGGCCCTTCACCTCCGCACACTCAGCCGCCAGCAGCGCAAGCGCATCCGGCTGTTTCATCAGCACGCGCAGCACATCGAGACACATAATATTGCCGGAGCCTTCCCAGATGCTGTTCACCGGCATCTCGCGATACAGGCGTGGTAGCTCGCTCTCTTCGCAGTAGCCTATCCCACCCAGCACCTCCATCGCCTCAGCCACGAACGGAATGCCCGCTTTGCAGATGGCGAACTTGGCGGCGGGCGTGAAGAGTCGCGCCCACAGCGCGTCGTGTGGCTGCTCCCAGGCGTTGGCCAGGCGGAACAGGAACGCCGTCTGCCCCTCGAGCTGGAGCGCCATCTTACCCAGCACCTGACGCATCAGCGGCAGATCAACCAGGTTATGCCCGAACGCTTGCCTCTGGAAGGCATGATACAGCGCCACCGACAAGGCGCGGCGCATCAAACTGTGGCTGCCCAGCGCGCAGTCAAAGCGCGTCAGGCCGCCCATTTTGAGGATCTGCCGAATCCCCTCGCCTTCTTCGCCCAACGCCCAGCCGAGCGCCTGCTGAAACTCTGCTTCGCTGCTGGCATTCGCGCGGTTGCCCAGCTTGTCTTTCAATCGCTCAAGGCGAATGGCGTTGCGCGTGCCATCAGGCAGCAGTCGCGGCACAAAGAAGCAGGTCAGTCCGCCATTGGCCTGCGCCAGCACCAGATGGGCATCGCTCTGAGGTACCGAGAAAAACCATTTATGTCCGGTAAGCTGATAGCTGCCATCCTCCAGCCGCTCTGCACGCGTACTGTTACTCAGCACATCCGAACCACCCTGCTTTTCGGTCATCCCCATGCCAATCAGCAGACCCCGCTTTTGCACACCAGGCAGCTGATGCGGATCGTAGCGGTCGCTCAGCAACGGCGTGCGCCAGTCGGCAAACAGCGACGGCAGTGCTTGTTGTAATAGCGGTGTGGCGGCGAAAGTCATGGTAATCGGGCATAGCGTGCCGGCTTCCACCTGCGCATGCAGCATAAAGCGCGCGGCGCGAGCCACAAACGCGCCGCTGCGCGCGTCTTCTTCCCAGGGAAGGTTGTGCACACGGTTGGCGCACAGCCCCTGCATCAACAGATGCCAGGCCGGGTGAAAACGCACGTCGTCCAACCGCTGCCCCTGGGGGTCATAGCGTAAAAGCTCTGGGGGATGGGCGTTCGCCAGCCTGCCTAACTCTAAGGACTCGGCGGTACCCAGCTGCTGTCCGATACTCGCCAGCAGCTCGCTATCCCAACTGGCGCCGTGGCGAGTAATGGCGTCGCAAAGTGCGGTATCAGAAAGGAACAGGTTACTGTTATTTAAGGGAACAGGCTGATTGAAAACGGTGTGAGTTTGCCAGTGCATTGTGTCTCCCTCCGTCAATAGGCAACAGATTAATTATGGACGGTCAGGGACGATGCACAATAAAAAGCCACCCAAAAGGGTGGCCAGGATCAAACTGTAGAGGTTGCGCGTTAGCTGCGCTGGCGTACCGCTTCGAACAGACAGATACCCGTCGCCACGGAGACGTTCAGCGAAGAGACAGTCCCCGCCATCGGGATGCTGATCAGCTCGTCGCAGTGCTCACGGGTCAGACGGCGCATACCTTCGCCTTCCGCGCCCATCACCAATGCCATCGCGCCGGTCATTTTGCTCTGGTACAGCGTGTGGGTCGCTTCACCGGCAGTGCCGACAATCCATACGTTCTCTTCCTGCAGCATGCGCATGGTGCGCGCCAGGTTGGTCACGCGGATCAGCGGTACGCTTTCGGCGGCGCCGCAGGCCACTTTTTTCGCCGTTGCATTCAGCTGTGCCGAGCGATCTTTCGGCACGATAACCGCGTGCACGCCAGCGGCATCGGCGCTACGCAGGCAAGCACCGAGGTTATGTGGGTCGGTCACGCCGTCGAGGATCAGCAGGAACGGGCTGTCGAGTGAAGCGATCAGATCCGGCAGATCGTTTTCCTGATACTGACGGCCCGGCTTCACGCGTGCGATGATGCCCTGGTGCACGGCACCTTCGCTTTTCTCATCCAGGTACTGACGGTTCGCCAGCTGAATCACCACACCCTGCGCTTCCAGCGCGTGGATCAGCGGCATCAGGCGCTTATCGTCGCGGCCTTTCAGAATAAACACTTCCTGAAAACGTTCAGGTGCGCGCTCCAGCAGTGCCTGCACCGCATGGATACCGTAAATCATTTCACTCATTAAAAGTACTCGTTTGAGGCGGGAATGCGCCGGATTATATGGGCAATACCCATGTTGTTACGGCTATTATAACCGACAACGCCCGCAGAGCGAATGCTCCGCGGGCGAAGGATCTGTCTGGGTGATAATCAGATTAAGCGATCGATGTTTTCGACCGCCCGCCGCTCATGCCAGGAGGTAAAGATTGCCGCCATCAGGTTCATCACCCGCAGCACTTCCGCGTTTTTTACCATCGGTTCAGCACCATCGAGGATAACCTCCGCCACATTGTCGTAGAAGCCAACCCGCGGAGATAACGGTTTCGGCAACGGCCACGTGACTACCGCATCCTCATTGGGCGGCGCCATGGTTTTAGTTAAACCGACGCCGGCCTGGATGGGTAAAGGGTCAGTGACCTCCGCCTGTCTATCGGGCGCGACCACGTATCCGCTGAGATCCCAATCGGCGATCAGCGCAGTGCCCTCCGTCCCCTTCACATACCAGCGCGGCAGCTTAATATAGTTTGTCGTACCGACCTCAATATGCGCGGTCAGACCGCTGGTAAAGGTAATATGCGCGGTAAAACCATCGTCAACCTCATGACCCAGCGCGTAGCTAAGTGAAGCGTAAACCCGGTTAATCTCGCTGCGGTCCAGTAGCAGTAGCTGATCCAGCAAATGAACACCCCAGTCAAGCACCATCCCTCCGCCCTGCGCCGGGCTGTGCCGCCAGTCTCCAGGAATGCCGTTAGCGCCCTGCACCCGAGATTCAAGATGAAAAATCTCGCCGATCGATTTGTCCTGCTGTAGGCGGCGGACGATCAGGTAGTCATCGTCCCAGCGTCGGTTCTGATGCACCATAAAAACACGTCCGACTTTTTCCGCAACGGCCAGCACCTCCTGGAACTCCAATGTCGTCAGGGTCACGGGCTTTTCGCATATCACATGCTTACCGGCTTCCAGCGCTCGAATGGCCAGCGCTTTGTGCACGTCGTTAGGTGTGGCAATCAGCACCAACGCGACATCTTTATCATCAAGCAGCGCATCAAAACTCGGATACGCGACCAGGCCATGTGATAGAGCCAATCGCAGACGGGAAGCGTTAATATCAAACGCGCCTTTTACCCGTATCCGTTCGCTGGCATGCGCCAGATTGACGTGATACGCCCCCATACCGCCATAGCCGACAATCGCCATCTGTAGAAAGTTACCGTCCATCGCTATACCCACCACATATTCAACGGCTGTTCACGAATCAATATCGATTGCAGATGAGTGACCGCCCGCGCAAACCCTTCCTCCACCGACATCAACGGGTCTTCATGCTCAATGCTGACCACGTAGTCATAACCCCATGTGCGCAGCGCGCTCATGATATCCGCCCATTGCTGGATGCTGTGACCATAACCCACCGTGCGGAAATTCCACGCGCGCGTGCGGACATCGCCGTAGGGCTGCATATCAGTCAGGCCATACATGTTGATATTGTCCTGATCCAACCAGGTATCTTTGGCATGGAAGTGATGAATCGCCCCCTTTTCACCCAGGATCTTAATGGCCGCGACCGGATCGATACCCTGCCACCACAGATGACTAGGGTCGAGGTTGGCGCCAATAGCGTCGCAGGTTGCTTCACGCAGTTTCAGTAGGGTATACGGCGTGTGGCACAGAAAACCGCCATGCAACTCAATGCCAATTTTCACCTGATGCGCCTGCGCCAGAAGGCCAATTTCCCGCCAGTAGGGGATAAGCCTGTTTTCCCATTGCCAGGTCTTAATATCGCTGTACACCGTCGGCCAGGCCACTACCGGCCAGTTGGGCGCCGTTGCATGCTCATCGCTTCCTGCTGTTCCGGAAAATGTATTCACTACCGGCACGCCCAGCAGCGACGCCAGCTTAATCGTTTTGCGTAACAGGGCATCGGCCGCTTCGCGCTCAGCTTTTACCGGCGAAATAGGATTATCGTGACAGCTCAAGGCGCTGATAATGATTCCCCGGGATTGGAATTTTGCTAAATACGCTGCCCGGCTGGTTTCGCTGGCTAATAGCTCATCAATAGGACAGTGGTGGTTTCCCGGGCAGCCGCCGGTGCCCACCTCCACAGCATCCAGTCCCGCTTGCTGGACTTTATCCAACATTTCATCCAGAGAGAGGTCGGCAAATAATGGAGTAAATACACCAAGTTTCATTTTTCCGCTCCTGAAATCGGGTAGTCGTTTTTATCTTTACCATACACGGGATAGCAGTTACCGCGTGGCGCACAATATTCCACGCCATTACAGATAATTTTCTGGATATGCGTGTTGTAATAGGTAGGATAGCTTTCATGGCCGGGCTGAAAATAAAATATTCGCCCGTTACCGCGCTTATAGGTAATACCACTGCGAAAAACGTTCCCGCCCTCAAACCAGCTTAAAAGCAGCGTTTCATCCGGGACAGGAATATCAAAATGTTCACCGTACATTTCTTCTTTTTCGAGCACGAAGCTTTCAGGAATTCCTTTTACAATATCATGCGTGGGATCAATAACAAAAATACGCTCCTGTTCATCGGCTTCACGCCATTTCAGGTCGCAGCTGGTTCCCATGAGTCTCATGAATATTTTTGACATATGCCCGGAGTGCAGGACAATCAACCCCATTCCTTTCAGCACCCGTTGCTGAATACGTGCCACGACGCTATCGTCGACTTCATTATGGGCAATATGCCCCCACCAGATTAAAACATCCGTCTCATTCAGCACCGCGTCGGTTAAACCATGTTCGGGCTCATCCAGCGTTGCCGTTCGGGTCGTAAACCCCGCCGTCTGCAAAAAAGAGGCGATTTGCCCGTGGATACCTTGCGGGTAAACGGCGGCAATCGCCGGGTCCTGCTGCTCATGACGATACTCATTCCAGACCGTAACGCGAGTCATTAGATCATCCCCTCTACGAAAAATAGACCGGCTGCCCCGTTTCGGCAGATTGGTAGATGGCTTCGAGAATTTGCGTCACCACCAGCGCCTGCTGCGGCGTCACCACTAACGGGCTGTCGTGACGTACGGCGTCAATCCAGGCCTGGGCCTCCAACAACGCGGGGTCATCATCGGCGGCATCGTAAAAGTCAACGCCATCGCTACCCAGTTGAATCTGTTTTTCAAACGTCGCGCCATAGGCTTCGCCATTAATCCGTAAACCGTCCTGCATATCCGCCCCCCCTCTGGTGCCTGAAAGTGAGGTTTTTGCTTCACCGGTATCCAACGTATTAAGCGCCCAACTCGACTCCAGAACGATCGTCGCACCGTCTTCCATGGTGATAAAACCGAACGCCGAGTCTTCGACGGTGAACTTCTGCGGATCCCAGGGCCCCCAGGCATTAGCGGCATCTTTCATTGAGGACAATTTATGGTAGGTATTGCCCACGACATATTTGGGCCGGTAATTGTTCATCATCCACAGCGTCAGGTCCAACGCATGGGTGCCAATATCAATCAGCGGGCCGCCGCCCTGCGCTTCTTCGTCCAGAAAAACGCCCCATGTGGGTACCGCGCGGCGGCGAATAGCTTTGGCTTTCGCGTAGTAAATCTCTCCCAGTTCACCGTTTTCGCATACCCGATGCAAATAACGGGAGTCTTTACGAAAGCGGTTCTGGTAGCCCACGGTTAGCTTTTTTCCGGTACGCAACGCCGCATCCACCATTGCCTGAGCTTCGGCCGCGGTTTTTGCCATCGGCTTTTCGCACATCACGTGCTTACCGGCTTCCAGTGCGGCAATAGAAATAGATGAATGCGAAATATTTGGCGTGCAGACATGAATAACATCAATATTTTTATCGGCCAGCAGTTCACGATAGTCAATATAGACCTGAGCGCCCTCCGCGCCATATTCTTGTTGGGCTTTCTGCGCGCGTTCAATTTCAATATCACAAAACGCTACGATTTCAACATCGGGAAGCTGGGCGAGCGAGGGAAGATGTTTACCATTTGCAATACCGCCGCAGCCAATAATACCGATTCGGATCATACTCCGGTAACCTCCGTTTAATTTATGTACACTAACATGGTACAAAACAACGGAGACTAATTCGTCCCGGCTTTTAGCTCATTTTATCCCGGATATTGACTTTTTATATTGGCGCGGCGCGACACCTGTATCCTGTTTAAAAACGTGATGAAAATTTTTTACGCTAGTAAAACCAACGCGTTCCGCCACTTCCGAGATAGAAAGATCTTCATTGAGTAACAACCACTTGGCTCTATTCAGGCGGTAATTATGTAAAAAACGAATAAATGTGGTACCGGTATTGTTTTTAAAGAAACGGGTAAAATAGCAGACGTTAAATCCCATAAATTTGGCTATATCATCCAAAGTTAGAGATTCATGATAATGATGTTCAACATAGGAGAATATGCGATCCAGCCGGGCCAGAGTCTTTTCTGATTTAAAGGCCGCTGTGGCATTCAGGGGGCGCGCTGGGTGATGCTGGCTTATCGGCACCTCCCGATAAATCAAAGCAATCATCTCCAACAGCCGGGCCTTAATCACATACTTGTAGCCAACGGTCCGTTCTTCATCCTCCCGATTAATCGCCAGCAGTAGATTCTGCATCGCCAACGTTGTCGCGGATGGCCATTGCTGGCTGTGGGTACACATTGTTGATAACCGATGTCGCAGACCTGGCTGGCCGTCGAGTTGCAGGGCTTCATCACCATGAAAAAGAAAGGCGTCAAACTGGACAACAATTCTCTCGCTATTGGGTGATGCCAGAAAGTAATGCGTGTCTCCGGCATTGATAAACTGAATCTCGCCTGCACGCATCACGATCGGAATATCGTTGACGCCAAGATGAAGCACACCGCGGGTGACATAGATTATCTCCACCATTTTATGCCAGTGGGGATAAGCCAGTACTTCACCTTTATGGACAAAGCGCCGAAACGGAAACTCACGCGCAAGATGGGGTATCTCAAGGTAGTGACTCACTGTCATTGTCTCCCTGACGTATCCTTACTTACTGCTCGCTAATAAAATACCCCTCACCAAAGGAGAGGGGTATTGAAAGCATTACTCTGCTATTTTCTTCTTCGCCGCCCGCTTCGCTTTAGTGGCGGCAGCTATCTTCTGCGTCTTCGCCGAAGGCTTTTTGGCCTTCTTCGCCGCCCCCTTTTCGCTGGAAGCAGGTTTCGCTTTCGCCTTACCTTTCTTCTCGCCGCGGAAGGCGCTGTCCGGTTCGAAGTTCACGCGCTTGCCAACCTGACGGCGTTTACCGCCCGGTTTGCCACCGGCTTCTTTCTTCGATTTTTCGCGTGCGGTTTTACCAACGTTGCGCGGGCCGCGCTCGCTGGAGATCAGCGAGAAGTCGATTTTGCGCTCGTCCATATTCACCGCTTCGACGCGAACTTCTACACGGTCGCCAAGGCGATAAGTCTGGCCGCCGGATTCACCGATCAGACGCTGGCCAACCTGGTCAAAGCGATAGTAGTCGTTATCGAGCGAGGAGACATGCACCAGGCCATCGATAAACAGCTCATCCAGACGGACGAAGAAGCCAAAGCCGGTGACGCTGGCAATCACGCCGTTAAAGACATTGCCCACCTGATCCTGCATAAAGTCGCATTTCAGCCAGTCGGAAACGTCACGAGTCGCTTCATCAGCGCGGCGTTCGGTCATCGAACAGTGCTGGCCAAGTTGCAGCATCTCTTCCATGGAATAGTGGTAGCCGCCGGTCTCGGTGCTATTGCCCTTATGCCCCTGCTCTTTCGCCAGCAGGTACTTGATGGCACGGTGCAGCGACAGGTCAGGATAACGACGAATCGGTGAGGTAAAGTGCGCATAGGATTGCAGCGCCAGGCCGAAGTGACCGCGGTTTTCCGGATCGTAAATCGCCTGCTTCATCGAACGCAGCAGCATGGTTTGCAGCATTTCGGCATCCGGTCTGTCGGCAACGGATTCCAGCAGCTCAGCGTAGTCGCGCGGCTCCGGTTTGTTGCCGCCCGGCAATTCCAGGCCCAGTTCCGACAGCACGGAACGGAACGCGGTGATCGCTTCAGTCGTTGGCTTGTCGTGAATACGGAACAGCGCAGGCTCTTTGGCTTTCTCAACGAAACGCGCCGCCGAGATGTTGGCCAGGATCATGCACTCTTCAATCAGCTTGTGCGCGTCGTTACGCTGGGTCTGTTCAATACGCTCGATACGACGATCGGCGTTGAAGATAAACTTCGCTTCTTCGCTTTCAAACGAGATCCCGCCGCGTTCGGCACGCGCCTGATCCAGCACTTTATAGAGGTTATGCAGCTCTTCAATGTGTTTGACCAGCGGCGCGTACTGTTCGCGCAGTTCCTGATCGCCCTGCAGCATATGCCAGACTTTGGTATAAGTCAGACGCGCATGCGAGCTCATCACCGCTTCATAGAATTTAAAGCCGGTTAAACGCCCTTTGTTTGAGACGGTCATTTCACAGACCATACATAAACGGTCAACCTGCGGGTTCAGCGAACACAGGCCGTTGGAGAGCACTTCCGGCAGCATCGGGACGACCTGCGTGGGGAAGTAAACGGACGTCCCGCGACTGCGGGCCTCGTTGTCCAGCGGTGTCGGAGGTCGAACGTAGTAGCTTACGTCAGCAATCGCGACCCACAAACGCCAGCCGCCGCCGCGTTTTTTCTCACAGTAGACCGCATCATCAAAGTCGCGGGCGTCTTCGCCATCGATGGTGACCAGCGGTAAATCGCGCAGATCAACGCGGCCAATTTTGGCCTCTTCCGGCACTTCTTCTTTTAATCCAGCTACCTGCGCTTCTACCGCTGGCGGCCAGACATAAGGAATTTCATGGGTGCGCAGCGCCATTTCAACGGCCACGCCGGTCCCCATGTTATCGCCAAGCACTTCGACGATTTTGCCGATCGCTTTGGTACGACGGGTTGGGCGCTGGGTCAGTTCGACCACCACCACAAAGCCCATACGCGCGCCCATTAGCGACTCTGGCGGGATAAGGATATCAAAGCTCAGACGGCTGTCGTCCGGGACCACAAAGCCGACGCCCGCGTCGGTAAAGTAGCGGCCAACAATCTGTGCGTTACGCGGCACCAGCACGCGAACGATGCGCGCTTCGCGACGACCTTTACGGTCGGCACCTAGCGGCTGCGCCAGAACTTCATCGCCGTGCATGCACATCTTCATCTGCTCACTCGACAGGTACAGGTCATCCTTGCGCCCTTCGACGCGCAGGAAGCCATAACCATCGCGATGGCCGATAACCATGCCTTTTAGCAGGTCCAGACGTTCCGGCAGCGCGTAGCACTGGCGGCGAGTGAAGACCAGTTGCCCGTCACGCTCCATCGCGCGCAGGCGGCGGCGAAGCGCTTCGATTTGCTCTTCGCCTTCAATATTCAGCTCAGCGGCCAGTTCTTCACGATTAGCCGGTTTTTCACGTTTTGTTAAATGTTCGAGGATAAATTCCCGGCTAGGGATAGGATTAGCGTATTTTTCAGCTTCGCGTTGCTGGAAAGGATCTTGTGACATCTCGGTTCCTCCGTTGTCATCTCTGGTGAAGATATTCGTCACTCCACCAGCAATAATTTGTATAGCGGTTGATTGTGTTCAACCAAATCGGCCAGTGTGTAGTTATCCAGCTCCTTGAGAAAACTTTGCACGGCTTGAGATAACGCCTGTTTCAAACGGCAGGCAGGCGTAATGTGGCAAAACTCGCTACTGCAGTTCACCAACGACAGTGGTTCGAGTTCGCGCACCACGTCCCCCACGCGAATATCCTTAGCCGGTTTACCCAGTCGGATACCGCCATTTTTCCCGCGCACCGCCGTCACGTACCCGGCGCGGCTCAGCTGATTGATAATTTTAACCATATGGTTACGCGACACGCCGTAGACCTCGGTTACCTCCGAGATGCTGGTCATATTGCCTTCCGGCAGCGATGCCATGTAAATCAGCGCGCGTAGTCCATAATCGGTAAAACTTGTTAACTGCACATCAACCTCAGGGAAAAGGGGAAAAACAGGATGAGCCTGTTGATATTAATTATATTGATGATAAACCAGCCAGCCTGTGAGCCGCTAATTTATTTCTTTCGGGAAGGAAAAAAGCGAGGGTTTAACGCACGATTAAGCCGGATGACGACGCTTCGCGTCTTATCCGGCCTACAAAGCGAGTAGGCCTGATAAGCGCAGCGCCATCAGGCGCTGCACCATGAACCAAAATTACGCGTCGAACGGGTCGCGCAGAATCATGGTTTCAGTACGGTCTGGGCCAGTTGAAATAATATCAATCGGCACGCCGGTCAGTTCTTCAATACGCTTGATGTAGTTCAGCGCTGCCTGTGGCAGGCCACTACGTTCCTTCACACCAAAGGTGGTTTCAGACCAGCCCGGCATGGTTTCGTAGATTGGCTCGATACCTTCCCAATCATCCGCCGCCAGCGGGGTGGTGGTCACTTCGCGGCCATCCGGCATGCGGTAGCCCACGCAGATCTTCACTTCTTTCAGGCCGTCCAGAACATCCAGCTTGGTCAGGCAGAAGCCAGACAGCGAGTTGATCTGCACAGCACGACGTACGGCAACCGCGTCCAGCCAGCCGGTACGACGACGACGGCCGGTGGTAGCGCCGAATTCGTTACCCTGCTTGCACAGGAACTCACCGGTTTCATCAAACAGTTCGGTCGGGAACGGACCAGCACCCACGCGAGTGGAGTACGCTTTGATGATACCCAGTACGTAGTCAACATAGCGCGGGCCAAGGCCAGAACCGGTTGCTACGCCACCTGCGGTGGTGTTGGAAGAGGTTACGTACGGATAGGTACCGTGGTCGATATCCAGCAGCGTACCCTGCGCACCTTCGAACATCACGAAGTCACCGCGTTTACGCGCCTGGTCCAGCAGGTCAGAAACGTCAACCACCATGCTGGTCAGGATGTCGGCAACCGCCATCACGTCGTCCAGTACTTTCTGGTAGTCAACTGCGTCAACTTTATAGAAGTTCACCAGCTGGAAGTTGTGATATTCCATCACTTCTTTCAGTTTGTCGGCGAAAGTCGCTTTATCGAAGAGATCGCCCACGCGCAGACCGCGACGAGCCACTTTATCTTCGTAAGCCGGGCCGATACCACGACCGGTCGTACCGATAGCTTTGGAGCCACGCGCTTTTTCGCGAGCGTTATCCAGTGCGACGTGATAGTCGAGGATTAACGGGCATGCTTCGGAAAGCAGCAGACGTTCGCGAACCGGGATACCACGGTCTTCCAGGCCTTTCATCTCTTTCATCAGCGCAGCCGGAGACAGCACAACACCGTTACCGATGATGCTGGTTACATTCTCGCGGAGAATACCTGATGGAATAAGATGGAGGACGGTTTTTTCACCGTTGATTACGAGAGTATGGCCTGCGTTGTGGCCACCCTGATAGCGAACAACATATTTTGCACGCTCAGTCAGAAGATCGACGATCTTCCCTTTACCTTCGTCACCCCATTGGGTGCCCAGTACGACGACGTTGTTACCCATTTTTCAAAATCACCCATTGCTTAAAAATGGATTCTACCATCGCTTTTTCAGATATACAGCACTTTTTCACCACAAAATGGCACTTTGGCGCTGGCTTTTTAATCAGCCAATCGTTTTCGTCAACATGTAGTAGATCACTACGCCAGCAACCACAAGACCGCCGCCAAATCGACGTAACATCGTATCCGGTAATTGTGTCATCGTAGAAATCATCTTACGCCATGCTTTCGGATAGAGCATCGGACCGAGGCCCTCGAGAACTAACACCAGCGCAAGGGCCAGCCAGATTGTGGAATTCATTTTTCATCCTTATAAAAGAAAACCACCGGCTCCCGAAGGAGGCGGTGGTTTTATTCAGGCGACCGCGCGCTTAGCGAGCGGTGGTACCCGGGTTTTTCATATAGCGGAAGAAATCGCTATCCGGGCTCAGCACCATCACGTCCTGATTGCTGTCGAAGCTCTTCTCGTAAGCACGCAGGCTACGGATAAAGGCGTAGAAGTCCGGGTCCTGGCTGAAGGCATCAGCGAACAGCTTAGCTGCTTCGGCATCGCCTTCACCGCGCAGGATACGACCCTGACGCTCCGCTTCTGCCAGCGTCTTCGTCACTTCATAGTCGGCGGTAGCGCGCAGTTTTTCTGCCTCTTCCTGACCCTGAGAACGGTGACGACGAGCAACGGCTTCACGCTCGGCACGCATACGGTTGTAGATAGCTTCAGACACTTCGGTCGGCAGGTTGATCTGCTTGATACGCACATCGACCACTTCAATACCTAACGCCGCCATACTGTTCGGGTTAATGGTTGGCCCTTTGATGTTCGCCTGCTGCTCAACGCGCTCTGCGGCTTCCGCAATCGCGCTATCGGCTGCCGGAGTAGCCACTTCATCTTCCGCACCGGAAGAACCGGAGTTCAGGGCATCGCGAACTTCCAGGGTCAGACGACCGCGGGAGTCGGTAACGATGTCTTTCACGTCCAGACGACCAATTTCAGAACGCAGACGGTCAGAGAACTTACGCTTCAGCAGCACTTCGGCCTGGGAGACGTCGCCGCCGCCGGTCGCCAGGAAGTAACGGCTAAAGTCGCTGATGCGCCACTTGATGTAGGAATCGACGATCAGGTCTTTCTTCTCTTTGGTCACGAAACGATCGGCCTGGTTATCCATGGTCTGGATACGCGCGTCCAGCATTTTCACCGACTGAATGAACGGCACCTTAAAGTGCAGGCCCGGCTCATAAATCAACGGTTTCTTATCGCTGTCGCGCACCACGCTGCTGAACTGGAACTTAATTCCGCGCTCGCCTTCTTTAACCACGAAGATAGAGGTGTACAGCACTACCAGCACGATGATGATAATCGCAATAACTGACTTACGCATCGTTATTCCCCCTGACGCTGGTAGTCGTTACGCTGCGCGTTGGCGCGGCGTTGGTCCATGATATTGCCCTGACTGGCAGACGAGGTGTTGCTCGCGCTACTGCTGGAAGAGGACGCAGGCGGCAGGCGCAACAGGTTATTCGCACCACTGCTATCGCTCTTTGCTGCCGGGGCGTTGCCGCCTTTCAGCATCTGATCCAGCGGCAGCACCATCAGGTTGCCGTTCTTGTTGTCGCTAACCAGCACTTTGCGGGTATGGCTCAGCACTTTCTCCATGGTCTCGATATACAGACGCTCGCGGGTAATCTGCGGAGCAGCTTTATATTCCGGCAGGATCTTGGCAAAGCGAGCCACTTCACCCTGTGCTTCCAGCACGGTCTGAGTCTTATACGCACGCGCTTCTTCCAGAATACGCTGCGCCTGACCGTTAGCACGCGGCTGAACTTCGTTGGTGTACGCTTCAGCTTCACGGATGTACTGCTGCTCGTTCTCACGTGCGGCAATCGCATCATCGAAGGAAGACTTCACTTCTTCCGGCGGACGAGCGGCCTGGAAGTTGACGTCCAGCAGGGTAATACCCATGTTGTACGGACGAATGGTCTCTTCCAGCTCGCGCTGGGTATCGCTACGAATAACGGTACGACCTTCGGTCAGGATACGGTCCATGGTGTATTTACCGATGACGCCACGCAGGGCGCTGTCGGTGGCCTGGCGCAGACTGTCGTCGGCGCTGGTCACGCTAAACAGATAGCGCTGCGGATCGGTCACACGGTACTGCACGTTCATTTCGACGCGCACGACGTTTTCATCGGAAGTCAGCATCACGCCAGACGCGGCCAGTTCGCGTACGGCTTCCACGTTCACCGGTGTCACTTCATCGATGAAGGTCGGCTTCCAGTTCAGACCCGGCTCAACCAGGTGGCTGAACTTACCAAAGCGCGTCACAACACCGCGCTCGGCTTCTTTAATGGTATAGAACCCGCTGGCCGCCCAAATGACGACCACGGCAGCTGCCGCGATACCGACAATGCGTCCGCCCATCGGGCTGCGTGGCCCCTGAGACGAGCCGCTGCCGGAACCGCCCTTACCGCCCCCAAAACCACCGAGCTTCTTGCTCAGCTTACGGAAGATATCATCCAAATCCGGCGGCCCCTGATCGCGACCGCCTTTATTTCCATTCCCCCCGGAGTTGCCGCCTTGGTTATTGCTGCTTCCCCACGGGTCGCGGTCTTGTCCGTTATTACCGGGCTGATTCCACGCCATGTTTATGCTCCATATTTGTTATGCGGTGATATACCTTTTCCCAGTCCAGATCATTTGGCTGATAACCGCGACGCCGTCCTGGTTGTCGCGGTCGCGCTGAGGCGACCTGAACCGCTGGGTGCCCAAAGGGCTAATGTTTTCAGGCAAGCTGCACGGTCAGACGACGTAGTCTGCCAGTGTCGGTTCTTGTTTACAGAGGCGACGCCAGTCGACAATCGGCATACGAACCTGCAGATTGACGCAGCCATCTTCCTCCATCCACTCTTTTTCGATTGCCTGAAGCTGATAAAAGCGACTACGCAAACGCCCTTCCTGCGGAGGTAAACGCAACGTATGCTGCGCCACTTCGCCGGCCAGTCGTTCGGTCAACGCCTGAAAAAGGAGTGGTATCCCTACCCCGGTTTGTGCAGACAGCCACACCCGGATAGGTTTGTTCTCTTCATCACGGTCGATACGCGGCTCAAAATCGTCGAGCATATCGATCTTATTCATCACCAGCAGGGTCGGAATCTCGTGCGCGTCGATCTCTTCGAGAACGGTATTTACCGCATCGATGTTTTCCTGCACACGAACGTCCGCGGCGTCAATCACGTGCAGCAGCAGCGTGGCTTCGCGCGTTTCCTGCAATGTGGCCTTAAATGCCGCCACCAGGTCATGTGGCAGGTGGCGAATAAAGCCTACGGTATCGGCCAGCACCGTTTCACCCACATCCGTCACGTCTATACGACGCAGCGTCGGATCAAGGGTGGCAAACAACTGGTCAGCGGCGTAGACCTCTGCCTGCGTGATGTGGTTAAACAGCGTCGATTTCCCGGCGTTGGTGTATCCCACCAGCGATACCGTCGGAACATCGGCCTTCACACGCGAGCGGCGCCCCTGCTCGCGCTGTTTCTCCACGCGCTCAATGCGCGAGAGGATTTGCATAATACGGTTACGCAGCAAACGACGGTCGGTTTCGAGCTGGGTTTCACCCGGGCCGCGCAAACCGATACCGCCTTTTTGTCTTTCAAGGTGCGTCCAGCCGCGCACCAAGCGCGTGGCCAGATGGCGCAGCTGCGCCAGCTCAACCTGCAGCTTACCTTCATGGGTACGCGCACGCTGAGCAAAAATATCTAAGATCAGACCGGTACGGTCGATAACCCGGCATTGACACAGGGCCTCAAGGTTACGCTCCTGTGCTGGGCTTAGTGCGTGATCAAACAGCACAACGGAAGCACCTGTCGCTTTGACGGCTTCCGCAATCTCGACAGCCTTACCTTCACCAACAAAATATTTTGGGTGCGGCGCTTTACGGCTACCAGTAATCACCTGCATTGCTTCGACACCGGCGGAAGAGACCAGACATTCAAACTCCTGGAGGTCTTCCATATCTTTGTCTTGCGTAAAATAGATGTGTACCAGCACCGCCTGCTCACCGGCGTCATAACGGTCAAACAAGCGTTATATCTCCTGAAATACCAGCGGGGAACCCAGACATGCTGGCTCCCCGACATGGATTAACAGCCATCAACCTTATTCGGTTTCTTCGCTGTCTTGCTGTGCAGAACCCTGCGCGTTGCTACCGTGATGGTAGTTGCTACCGGTGCCGCCGCCAGCATTGTTGCTGTGATGGGAAACCGGACGGGACGGAACAACGGTAGAAATTGCGTGCTTATAGACCATCTGGCTGACCGTGTTTTTCAACAGGATCACGAACTGATCGAAAGACTCAATTTGCCCTTGCAGCTTAATACCATTCACCAAATAAATAGAAACTGGAACACGTTCCCGACGCAGTGCGTTCAGGAACGGATCTTGTAAAGATTGCCCCTTAGCCATTCTCTCTTTTCCTTATATGCTTATTTGTACTTATACACGCCATCCCTCAAGCCGCTTCTGCGTTATCTGCTTTGATACAGCCCGAACGATGTTGCGTATGAACCTTACGATTCCGAAAATTGCGCACGATACGACTCAATTGTACACATTCAGTCTACACTAGCACCCACTACCTGTAATAGTTGGTTAAACGCCTGCTCCGGCTGTTCACTATCTAACCAGTGAACCCCTTCCCAACCGCGTAACCACGTCACCTGGCGCTTGGCTAGCTGTCTCGTGGCACAAACTCCTCTATAAACCATTTCATCATAGGTAATTTCGCCTTCAAGGTATGACCACATCTGGCGATATCCCACACAACGAATGGAAGGCATGTCCGTATGCAAATCTCCACGGGCAAATAGCGCCCGCACTTCTGCTTCAAAACCCGAAGCCAACATCTGATGAAAACGCTGCTCAATGCGCTGATGGAGCAGTTCACGGCTCGCCGGGGCGATGGCGAACTGATGCACCTTGTAGGGCAGAGCGTCTCCTGACGTTTGCGTCAGCTCCGTTAAAGTTTTACCCGAAATGAAAAAAACTTCCAGTGCTCGGGAAAGTCTTTGCGGATCATTCGGATGAATGCGCTCGGCGGCAACGGGGTCAATTTCCCGTAGCTGCTGGTGCAGCGCTCCCCATCCTCGCTCTGCTGCCTGCTGCTCAATGCGGGCCCGGACTTCCGGGTCAGCCGAGGGCAGCGGTGATAAACCTTCAAGCAACGCCTTGAAATACAACATTGTTCCACCGACCAGCAGCGGAATTTTCCCTGCGGCAGTGATCTCGGCCATCTGCGCCAGCGCATCACGACGAAAATCCGCCGCCGAATAGGCCTGCGCAGGGTCAAGGATATCCATCAACCGATGCGGGGCAGCAAGCTGCTCTTCCGCGCTCGGCTTTGCAGTACCGATATCCATCCCTCGATAGATGAGGGCGGAATCCACACTAATCAACTCTACTGGCAAAACTTTACGCAGCTCAATGGCTAACGCCGTTTTGCCCGAGGCAGTCGGCCCCATCAAAAAAATTGCCTTAGGCAGGCTCGCCTCGGTTACGTCACTCATGTCTCAGGGCGTTCATCGCAGAATCTAAATCAACGGGTTGTAACAAACCACCCGGCGGAGCTTTGACCAGCTGCGGGCAAAGACGTTCAACGTCAGCCAGCATCGCGATGGCCTGCGCGGTATTCCACTGCGCGTGGTCGCTTGCCAGATGACGGGCCAACCACTGCGCCACGTTACCGGCATCAACCTGAGTTTTCTCCACCAGGTAGCCTATCAGTTCAGGAATCAAGATTTGTAAATTTTGTTGTCGTAAGGGTAAAGGCACGGCGCGAATCGTGACGTGCTGCCCTTCCAGCAGGATTTCGATGCCCAACTGGCCCAGCATTTCCCGCGCATTTTCCAGGGTTTTCCGCTCGTTCTCTGACGCTTTCAGGCGCAGAGGAATGAGCAGCGGCTGGGCGCAAATGGTGGTTCCGCCGGGAGTCAGTTGCGACTGACGCAGCCAGCGTTCTGCGACCGGTAACGACAGCAGATTAAGCTTACCGTCACGCTCCAGCAGCGCGCAGCGCTCATCGATGATAGCCAGCACACGGCCAAAACTTTGGCTGTGCCCCGCCAGGTTTTCAGCCACGGGTTTCGCTGGTTCCGGGCGACTTACCGGCGTATCCAGCAGTTGGCGATAGAGTGCCCCCTGCTGTTTCTGGTAGCCCGGCTGCGCGTTCGGCCAGCTGGCGCCGCCGCTACGGCTACCACCGGAAGCGGGTTGATAGCGCGGCGCTTCCGGCTCGCGCGCCACCGCCGGTTCGGCAAACTGATTACGCCCAGCCGCGACGCGGTTTTCCGGCAGCGCGCGCGGGGCAGGTTCATCGTCTTCCGCTAAGGGCAACGGCGCGTCCAGCTGTTGTTGCAGCACGCTCAACACGCCTTGATAGATAAAGTCATGCACCAGACGCGACTGGTGGAAACGCACCTCGTGTTTAGCCGGATGGACGTTCACATCCACCTGGTGCGGATCAATCTCCAGATACAGCACAAACGCGGGCTGCTGATCTGCGCCGAGCTTGTCTTCACAAGCCTGTCGAATAGCGTGGTTAATCAGCCGGTCGCGCATCATGCGACCGTTAACGTAGCAATACTGAATCTCAGCCAGCGCAGCGGTAGTGTGTTTCGGGTCGGCCACCCAGCCGTGCATCGCCAGGTCGCCGTGCTGCCACTCAATCGCCAGCGCCTGTTCCAGGAACGGTACGCCGCAAATGGCTCCCAGACGGCGTTCTTTCGGCGCCCCTTCTGTTACCGCGCGATACTGGCGAATCATTTTGCCATTGTGGGTCAGGTTGAAGCTCACATCGAAGCGCGCCAGCGCAATGCGGCGAATGATCTCATCGATATGATTGAATTCGGTTTTTTCGGTGCGCATAAACTTGCGCCGCGCGGGTGTGTTGTAGAAGAGATCCAGCACTTCCAGCGTCGTGCCGACCGGATGGGCAGCCGGTTTAACGGTGACGTCCTGGTCGCGGCCTTCCGCGTACGCCTGCCATGCTTCCTGCTGCTGTTCAGTGCGCGAGGTCAGCGTCAGCCGCGAGACCGAACTGATACTCGCCAGCGCTTCGCCGCGAAAACCGAGGCTGATGATCGCTTCCAGATCGTCAAGCGAGGCAATTTTGCTGGTCGCATGACGCGCCAGCGCCAGCGCCAGCTCATCTTTCTTAATACCGCAGCCGTTATCGCGGATGCGAATAAGCTTTGCTCCACCGCGTTCGATATCAATATCGATGCGGGTTGCCCCCGCATCGAGACTGTTCTCCACCAGTTCTTTCACTACCGAGGCAGGCCGCTCAACCACTTCACCCGCGGCAATCTGGTTCGCAAGCTGCGGCGGTAAAACCTGAATCGGCATGAAAACTCCTTAGTTAACAAGCGTCCTGTTGGATGATGCGGCGCTGGCGGTCTGCGACTGTTCGTCACGAGGGCCGGATTGTATCGGATGCGCCGTAAAATAGTTACGTAAACCGTTATAAATGGCTTCAGCAATTTTCTGCTGATAGTCGTCGCTGTCCAGCAGGCGCTCTTCGCTGCTGTTACTGATAAAGCCGGTCTCAACCAGGATCGACGGAATATCCGGCGAACGCAGCACACCGAGGCTGGCGTGTTCAGGACGACGCTTATGCAGATTACCGACGCGCTGCAGCTGGCTGATGACGTTGGTCGCCACATCATACCCTACACGCTGGGAATGGCCGAATTGCAGATCCAGCACCGCCTGGCTCAGATACGGATCGGCCTGGCTGTTTGCCAGCACGTCGCCCGCGCCGCCCAGCAGCTCAGACTGTTTCTCATGCTGTTCGAGCCAGCCCGCCATCTCGCTGTTGGCACGACGGTTAGAGAGCACCCAGACTGACGCGCCGGTAGCGTCGCGGTTTGGCGCGGCGTCCGCGTGAATGGATACCAGGAAGGAGGCGTTCTGCTTACGTGCCACGTCGGAGCGGCCCATCACCGAAATAAAATAGTCGCCGTCGCGAGTCAACACGCCTTTAAACATCGGATCGTCGTTGAGCAACGCTCTGAGTTTTCGGGCAATAGCGATGGTGACATTCTTCTCGCGCGTACCGCCTGGGCCAATCGCCCCCGGATCCTGGCCGCCGTGACCGGCGTCGATCGCGATGATCACTTTATCACCGGAAACACTGCGCGCACGGGCCGCCGGACGCTGTGCCGGCGTGGTATTGCTGGCAATCGCCGGCTGACGTTCCGTGCTGAAGCTGCTGCCGCTATTGCTGCTGTTGCCGCTAAACGGGTTGCGCGCGGGCTGGCTTGGTACCGGTGCCGGCGTGACGACTGGCGTTTCCACGCGCTTCGCGACGACAGGCGGCGGTGGAGGCGGTGGAACGTCGGCGTTGATGATAAACACCACGGTGTAATTCGCGCCGTTTTGCTGCTTCACCGCGCGGGTTTTGCCGTTTTCGGTGAGATCGACCACCAGCCGCAGCGACTGATCGTCTTTCGGCGTGCCGGAACGGATCGCCTTCACCAGGTTGTTGCCGCTAAAGCGCAGCGGCAAGCCTTGAATCACGCCCGTTTGCTTGATATCAAGCACCACGCTGCGTTTGTCATCCTGGCTAAAGTTATATTCCGGGTCGCCCATAAAGCTGAAGGTGATCCGCGCCTGCGTTTCACTATTCGCTACCTGAATATCGGACAAGCTCGCCGCCATTGCCGGTGCGCCCACCAGCATCAGCGCCGCCATCAACCACCCTTTTGCGCGAAAAATCATCCTGGGATCCCTTAAATTAACCGGCCAACCGCGCCAGCAGAGACTCACCTAATGAGGAGACCGCAGCAATGCGCGCCTCACGCCCTTGCGCCTGGTAATCTAAGTGTATTTCGATATCCGGCTCGGGCAGAACACCTGCGCCCTGTTGCGGCCATTCCACCAGGCAGATGGCATCGTTAGCAAAATAATCGCGGATCCCCATAAATTCGAGCTCCTCGGGATCCGCAAGGCGGTAAAGATCAAAATGGTAAACCATCAGGTTATCGAGCTGGTACGGTTCAACCAGCGTATAGGTCGGGCTTTTGACGTTGCCGTTATGCCCCAACGCCTGCAGGAATCCGCGGCTGAAGGTGGTTTTCCCCGCGCCTAAATCGCCGTACAGATAGATGACCGTTGCGCCGACGCAGGCCTGCGCCACTCGGTTGCCAAGGTCCAGGGTTGCCTGCTCGTCAGGTAAAGGAATCACTCGATTAATCATGGTCTACGTCAATCACATCCGGGTTAACAACACGCCGTAGCGTGGAAAAGAGATCGGTCGCCAGCATTCCGCGGGTACCATAGCGCGCAGCCAGCTTGTCTGCCGCCGCGCCGTGGGCGATACACCCCGCGCACGCAGCATCATACGGCGATAAGGCCTGCCCCAGCAATGCGCCAATAATGCCCGAAAGCACATCGCCCATGCCACCGCTGGCCATACCGGCATTTCCGGCGTCAATAATACTGAGCGAGCCGTGTTCATCAGCCACCACCGTCCCCGCGCCTTTCAGCACCACGACGCCACCGTACCGTTGTACCAGACGTTGCGCAGAAAGTAAGCGATCGCTCTCAATTTCTGCCACCCGGCAGTTGAGCAAACGCGCGGCCTCGCCGGGGTGCGGCGTGATCACGCGATTGTGACGTTTATCCGGATTGAATGCCAGCAGGTTCAAAGCGTCGGCGTCCCAAAGCGTCGGTTTACGGATGTTTTCCACTTTGCGCAGCGCCTGTTTGCCCCACTCAGCCTGACCCAAGCCGGGGCCAATCACCACCACATCAGCCCATTCCAGGCTTTCATCAAGCAGCTGCGGCGTCAGCTCATGCACCATCAGTTCTGGGCGAGCGGTGATAATCGGCGCGACGTTTTCCGCACGGGTGAGTACACGCACCAGGCCAGCCCCCGCCCGCAGCGCCGCCTCACCGGCCATGCGGATGGCCCCGGCGGTGCCGTGGTCGCCGCCGATCAGCACCAGACGACCGTGATCGCCTTTGTGCGAAGTAGGACGACGCGGCGTCAGCCACTGCGCCAGTTGCGAGGCATCCAGGCGGCGAATGGTGGTGGGGTGCTCAGCCAGCCAGGAGTCTAATCCCAGCGCATGATGGTGCAGCGTGCCGACCACATCGCGCGCTTTACCGGTCAACAGCCCCGGTTTCAGAGCAATAAACGTGATGGTGTGCGCAGCATTAATCACCACACCCGGCGTCGCGCCGGTCTGGGCGTTAAGCCCGGAGGGAATATCCAGCGCGATAATCGGCGCCGGGAAACAATTCGCTTGCGCTATCAGGCCCGTAATGGGGTCACGTGGCGCATTTTGCAGCCCGGTACCCAGTAAGCCATCGATAATCAGATCGGTATCCTTTGGCCACGGGATATCCGTCGCGTGGATAACGCCGCCCGCTTCCAGCCACGCCTCGCGGGCGGCCTGTGCCTCGTCCGGCAGCGGTTTTTCGCTGTCCTGCGCCAGCAGCGTGATGCGAATTCCCGCCGCCTGTGCCAGGCGCGCGACCACGTAGCCATCTCCGCCATTGTTGCCATGACCGCAAAGCATCAGCCAGTGGCGAGAGTCGGGATACGCCGCGCGGGCCACCTCAAACGCCGCCTGACCGGCGCGTTGCATGAGTTCATAAAGGGAGATGCCGAGATCCGCTGCCGCCGTTTTTTCGGCGCGACGCAGCCCATCCGCAGGCCAAATGGAGTGTGGTATACTTTGGGGGTTTCTTGTCAATGTATGGTCCGTCATGTCACAGCCCCTCGATCTCAATCAATTAGCGCAACAAATCAAACTGTGGGGCACTGAACTGGGCTTTCAGCAGGTCGGCATCACCGATACCGATCTCAGCGCCTCCGAGCCCAAACTGCAGGCATGGCTGGATAAACAATACCACGGCGAGATGGAATGGATGGCGCGGCACGGAATGATGCGCGCTCGCCCGCACGAACTGCAACCCGGAACGCTCCGGGTAATTAGCGTTCGCATGAACTACCTTCCCGCCAATGCAGCCTTTGCCCGCACGCTGAAAAACCCCGAACTCGGTTACGTCAGCCGTTATGCCCTGGGGCGTGATTATCATAAGCTGTTGCGTAACCGCCTTAAAAAGCTCGGCGAAATGATTCAGGAACAGTGCGTCTCGCTGAATTTTAGACCGTTTGTCGACTCGGCGCCTGTTCTTGAGCGCCCATTAGCGGAAAAAGCGGGCATCGGCTGGACAGGTAAGCACTCACTTATCCTCAACCGCGACGCCGGATCGTTCTTTTTCCTTGGTGAACTGTTGGTGGATATTCCGCTGCCCGTTGACCAACCGGTGGCCGAAGAGTGCGGGCGCTGCGTGGCCTGCATGACCATCTGCCCTACAGGGGCGATCGTTGAGCCTTATACCGTCGACGCTCGCCGCTGCATCTCTTACCTGACCATTGAACTGGAAGGCGCGATCCCGGAAGAATTTCGTCCACTATTGGGCAATCGTATTTACGGCTGTGACGACTGTCAGCTAATCTGCCCATGGAACCGCTTCTCACAGCTTACCGACGAAGCTGACTTCAGCCCGCGCAAAGCGCTTCACGCCCCTGAGCTGGTTGAACTGTTCGCCTGGAGTGAAGCCCATTTTCTGAAAGTGACCGAAGGTTCCGCTATTCGGCGCATCGGCCACCTGCGCTGGCTGCGCAATATTGCCGTCGCACTGGGCAACGCACCGTGGAGCGAAGCCGCGCTTAACGCGCTGGAGAGTCGCCGAGGTGAGCACCCACTTCTCGATGAGCACATAACATGGGCGATTGCGCAGCAAATTGCGCGTCGTAATGAGGGAGCGATAGAGGTCCAGCTACCGAAGAAACAGCGTCTGGTAAGGGTGGTGGAAAAAGGTCTGCCGCGCGACGCGTAATCTATTCACAGCCTGTGAGTAAAAATAAAAAGACATTGCGTTTCAACACGCCAAAGTTCGTCAAGCGATCTCGCTAACATTTTGAAATGATATATTTC
>NZ_JANEWH010000065.1:0-26075 GCF_028069715.1 Kluyvera sp. Awk 3
CCCCACCACAATCCCCACCGCCACCATCGCATTCAGATAGGTTGGCGTGGCGTTATCGGTAATCCCTAACGCCACCGGAACCCACAGCACCAACAGGAAGCGCAGCGTCACCCCCGCGCCCCAGAACAGGCTGGTGCCAAGCAGAGAAAAGCGCGTTTCACCGTTGTGCCACAGCACATTGCAGGCGTTAAAGAAATTGTGGGTCATGGGGCGAAAACGCCAGGACTGGCCCGGACGCGCGGCTGGCAACCTGGGAATAAAAATGTTAGCAGCCACCGCGCCGCCATAGACGATCGCGCAAAGCGCCAGTGCGCCCACCACGCTCCAGTCAGCTACCACGCCGCCCGCCACCGAGCCGATCAGAATCGCCGCGATCGTCGAAGCTTCCATCAGACCGTTGGCTTTCACCAGTTTATCGCCGGTGGTCAGTTCCCCGAGAATGCCATACTTCGCCGGCGAGTAAGCCGCCGCACCGATACCCACCAGCGTATAGCCGATAAACGGATTCAGCCCCACGCAAATCATCGCCGCGCCGAGCAGCTTCAGGCCGTTGGCGAACATCATCACCCGGCCCTTACCAAAGCTGTCCGCCACCTGGCCGACGAACGGCGCAAAGACGATGTAAGCGCCCACAAACACCATTTGCAGCACCGGCTGGCTCCAGTCCGGATAGTATTGCTGCTTCATCAGCGCCAGCGTGGCAAACAGCAGCGCGTTGTCGCCAAAAGCCGAGAGGAACTGGGCGGCGATAACCGCCATCATGCCTTTCGACCAGATAGAGGTGTTAGTGTGTACTGACTCACTCATGTGGGTGTTCCGTCTCTGCAACCATGCTCTTAAGGGTGACGAAATCCGGTTTACCGCTGCCCAGCAGCGGCAGCTGTTTCATCCAGCGAATGTCGCGAGGAACCGCCAGCTCCGGCACGCCGTGGGCCCGCGCATACTGCAACAGTTTGTCGCGGGTCAGTTCATTATCGGTGGTAAATAGCACCAGCGCCTCGCCTTTGCTGGCATCGGTTTTCACTGCCGTGGCGTGCATCTTCTCAGGCGATACGCCCAGCGCCAGCTGTTCGACCGTTTCCAGCGACACCATTTCGCCGGCAATTTTAGCAAACCGCTTTGCCCGCCCCTGAATCTGCACATAGCCCTGGGCGTCAAAAGCGACAATATCCCCGGTGTCGTACCAGCCGGTTTCCCGCTCACCGTGCTGATTCTCCGCCGTCGGCGCTTCCAGCACGCCTAGGTTCTCAACGCGCAGGTAGCCGCACATCACGTTCGGCCCTTTCACCTGCAGACGACCGCCTTGCTCAATGCCCGGTACTTCCAGCAATCTCGCGTCCATCCCCGGCAGAATGCGCCCTACCGTGCCCGGTTTCGCCGCCATTGGCACGTTAATTGAGACCACCGGCGCGCATTCGGTCACGCCATAGCCTTCCAGAATGCGCAGGCCGAACTTGTCCTGCCACAGCTCTTTGGTGCTCTGTTGCAGCTTTTCCGCCCCGGCCACGACATAGCGTAGACGATAGAAATCGTACGGGTTGGCGAATCGCGCGTAGTTGCCTAAAAACGTTGAGGTGCCGAACAGGACGGTACAGTTACGGTCATACACCAGCTCCGGTACCATGCGGTAGTGCAACGGGCTAGGGTAGAGGAACACTTCCGCGCCGGTCAGCAGCGGCGTAAACAGCCCGACCGTCAGGCCAAACGAGTGAAACAGCGGCAGCGCCGACATAAAGCGGTCATTGGCGGTAAAGTCGGCGATGGTTTTGATCTGCTCGACGTTCGCCAGAATGCTTTTGTGGCTGTGCACCACGCCTTTCGGGTGGCCTTCCGAACCGGAGGTAAAGAGGATGATTGCCGGGTCTTCCGGCTGCTGCGCCACCTGCGCCAGACGCGGCATCAGCACGCGTGAAAAGATCCACAGCTTATCGACGGTGGTCACATCGCCTTTTAAATCTTCGAGGAATACCCAGCGAACCTGGGTCAACTGCTCGGTCAGGTGCCAGAGTTTGCCTTTATCAAGAAACGTGCGCGAGGTAAAAATCGTGCCAATTTGCGCGGCGGTAATGGCGCTGGACAGCCCTTTGACCCCGGCAGTGTAGTTCATCATCGCCGGAATACGGCCGCGGGCAATCGCACCGAAGATAACGGCGGCGCTGATACCGGCATTCGGGAGCATCAGGCCGATCTTTTCGCCCTTCTGGCTGTATTTTTCGAGGATACGCGCCACAAACAGCGTTTTGGTCAGCAGCTTGCGATAGCTGTCCGGCTGGAAATTGATATCTTCGACGCACGCTTTTTTCTCGCCGTATCGGTGCATCGCCGTCAGCAGCGATTCATACAACGTTTCACGCGGACGCACCGCCATCCGGGCTTCCATCATAATCTGGTGCAGCATTTCGCCGGCAATGCGGCGACGGTCACGCGCACGCGGGGCTTCCGGCATTGGCAGCGTGGTTGGCGGCAACAGGTGCAGCTGGATGCGAGGGAAAAGGCGGCGCTTCACCAGCCCTTTCAGGCGGCTAAAGTAGCTCAGTTCCGCACCTTCAATACGCACCGGAATAATCGTCGCCCCGGACTTCGCCGCCACAAAGGCCGCGCCGTCGTAAATCTTCATCAGCGAACCGGAGACTGAAATGCGCCCTTCCGGGAAAATCACCACCGGGCGGCCCTGTTCGATCAGGCGCACCAGATGCTTGATAGACATCGGTTTTGTCGGGTCGAGCGGGACAAAATCGATGATCGGCGTCAGCCAGCGCATGAACCATTTTTGGGAAATCGAGGTGTAGACGGCAAAAACCGGGCGAACCGGGAGAAACAGCGCCAGCAAAATGCCGTCGATAAACGAGACGTGGTTGGGCGTAATCAGCACTTTAGGCTGGCTTAACGCCTCGGTGCTACCGGTCATCCGTACCCTGAATAACACCCTGAAAAGCTGTCGGAAGAAACAGAGAAGCATACCAACTCCTTTTGCCAAAGATTTATCTTTGCAAAGGGTACACGAGAACACTGAGGAAAAGCAGCGGGCAGGAATATTATTGCGGCAAAAAGATGACTTACGATTCGTACATGGACGAGACAGGAACCGGGGACCCTGAGGGGCCCCCGTAGGTCATTTACTGTTCTGTCAGTTCAAGCTCGGCAATCACCGGAAGATGATCGCTTGCCGCAGACCAGTTAAACTCAGGCGAATTATGTGGAATCTCCATCTTCTTCACGTCCCACTTCTGGCCTTTAAACGTAAAGATATGGTCGATATCAATGGCCGGATTAATGGCAGGCCAACTGCGGGTATCCGTGCCTTTCTTCGCGACTTCATTAAAGAAATAACCGATCTCTTTTATCGGCTGTTCTTCACGGGTTGAGTTGAAATCACCCGCCAGGATCTTAATCGAAGAGGCAATATCTTTAAAATCGGACGCTGCGTCTCCAATACTCAGATCAAGCAAATAACGCGCCTGCTCGGTCCGTATCGTAGGCTCTTTTTGCCAGTCGAGGTGAGTCACCATAATAATGGGAGCGGAATCAAATCCCGGCACTTCTACCTGCGCCAGCAGCGCAACGCGCTGTTCAGCATTTCCGGAGGGCAGCTTCACAACCTGTGAATGCAGAATTTTATATTTTGACAGAATACCCAAACCATATTCACCGCCATCAAAATCTAACGCTTTACCAAACGCATAGTGCATTTTGTTGGCATCGGCAATGGTCTTTAATTGGTCGACCTTCTGACTACGCTGCGTTTTGTTATCCACTTCAGGAACGGCAATAATATCGGCATTGATTTTTTTAATAGCCGAATTAAGTGCAGTAAAATCAGCAACGTTATCGGAAGCCTCATTTTTACCGATATTGTAGGTCGCGATGCGTAACGTTGGTTTGTCCTGAGTATAAACCTTGTCGGGCACACCGCCTTTCTGAACAGCAAGTATTTCATTTCCCGCCAGTTTATCAGCAGCCTGTGCATTCGTAGCCAGGCATGCCAGCGCTATCATAGTCAGTACAATCTGTTTTTTCATTACTGTTATCGTTCTCCGTTTAAAATATTTGTCTTAGGATACGGAGTAAAACCATTCATTTTAGTGATGTATCGCACAAACTTATAACGCGATGAGAATTAAGTTTCCTCGCTACTTTACGCTTTCTGAGCTTGGTTTTCCGGCAAAATCTCCACAATTCATTCCTTCTTGGAATGAATTTTATTCATATCATTCATTTTATAAATCACAAGAACAATGATACCGTGACGCCAGACCTGAGTTTTTATTGAGTATTTATAGACGCTATTTTGCGCCTCTATTATGGACAAGCTTTTATGAGCAATACGGTATCTGTAAAGAGAATAAGATTTACGGCCAGGCATTTGGGTATTGAATTCAAGGGAGGGTTAGTGCTGGCACTACCGCTAAAATGGTTTCCGGAACTGGACTGTGCCACCATCGCCGATCTTAAAAACAATAAGATTACCTCCGCAGGAATTGAATGGTTAAATTTAAAATTCACGCTAGATATTGATGACATACTGAAGTGCGCCACCGAGGCAGCTATTCCCTGAAAACTGGGTTTGCCAAACCTATTTTGAGAGTGGACTAGCGCGATATCCTTCGGCTTAATCTGCAATAAAAAACAGATGTGAGAGGCGTAAAATGACCAACAATAACCATCAATCATATCGGCTGGTAGAAAGAGATTGCTATACAACGCTTTTTCACGACAAAGAGCCGATTGGGGTCATTATTAATATCAAAAGAAGATGGGTCACCAAAATTAAAAATAACGCCGAGAGTTTTGTCGTCTGTGGTCGCCATGCTAATCGTCAGCATGCTCTCGCCAGATTGTGGGAATGCCGTTTTGATGCCTGGCATCCGCAGTAAACCAAGTCTCATCTATCAAGAAAAAAGATAGGGTTAGATTAACCCTATCTTTTTTTTGCAAAAAAAAACCTGCGCTTCTGCGCAGGTCGGTGTAAGTGATGCGTACGCAAAGCGTACTTTGAAACATTCACCAATCAATACCTCTGGGACCGCTATTGTCTCCCCCCTACCGCCTGGCAGCCAGTTTAAAACCGCAAGAGAATGAGCGGAAATGCAACGAGGTATTGCGATTATGGGGAACTGTAACAGCGTGAATTCAGGCAAAAAAAAACCTGCGCATCTGCGCAGGTTGGTGTAATTGAGTGGTCAACCTTGTGGGCGACTTCACCTATCAATACCTCTGGGACAATCAGATTAGCAACTCGCGTAACGCGTTCTCCAGCAGACATTCGCAACAGCATCTCGCAAAGTGTAAGCAAACGTTTGAATATTCCTGTTTAGTTGCAAAAGCGCGGTGTCACTCTTCCACAAAGCACCATACGCGCATCAATATTGTGCAATCCACCACAGACTCGGCCTTGAATAGCACCGGGATTTCCGTAAAACTGTTAGGGTGTAAACGTTTACCCATCGAATTTTGTTTAAGGCATATTATGGCGACAATTAAAGATGTGGCCCGGATGGCAGGCGTCTCCGTCGCCACCGTTTCCCGCGTCATCAACAACTCTCCAAAAGCCAGCGATGCCTCGCGTCAGGCGGTGAACTCCGCCATGGAGACCCTCAACTATCATCCCAACGCCAATGCCCGCGCGCTGGCGCAGCAGTCGACGGAAACCGTCGGCCTGGTGGTGGGCGACGTCTCCGATCCTTTTTTCGGCGCCATGGTTAAAGCCGTGGAGCAGGTCGCCTATCACACCGGCAATTTTTTGCTGATTGGCAACGGCTACCATAATGAGATGAAAGAACGTCAGGCCATTGAGCAACTCATCCGCCACCGCTGTGCGGCGCTGGTGGTGCATGCCAAGCTGATTCCCGACGCTGAACTGGCAGATTTAATGAAGCAAATGCCCGGCATGGTGTTGATCAACCGCATTCTGCCCGGTTTTGAAAAACGCTGCGTGGCGCTGGACGACCGTTACGGCGCCTGGCTGGCGACTCGCCATCTGATTCAACAAGGGCATACGCGCATTGGCTATATCTGTTCCAACCACGCGATTTCGGATGCGGAAGACCGACTGGCAGGCTACTACGACGCGCTAAAAGAGCACGGGCTGCCGTGCAACGACCGGCTGGTAACCTTTGCCGAGCCGGATGAAAGCGGCGGCGAACAGGCCATGACCGAGCTGCTCGGTCGCGGCAAGCAGTTTACCGCCGTCGCCTGTTACAACGACTCGATGGCGGCGGGCGCGATGGGCGTACTAAATGATAACGGTATCGACGTACCGCAGGCGATTTCGCTGATTGGTTTCGATGACGTGCTAGTTTCCCGCTACGTGCGACCACGGCTGACCACCATCCGCTACCCGATTGTCACCATGGCCACCCAGGCCGCCGAGCTGGCGTTGGCGCTGGCAGAGAACAAGCCGCTACCGGATATCACCCACCTGTTCAGCCCGACGCTGGTTCGCCGTCACTCGGTGATAGCCCCGGCGGAAGAGGTTAAATCGTAGCGATAAAGATGGACGGTGGTGTCCGGGTAATCGAGGGCATCACCGAGGTACTGCCAGCCGAAGCGTTCGTAAAAATCCCGACATGCCGAATAGAGGTGCAGTTCCGTATATCCCAGCTGCGCGGCACAGGACATCACGTGCCGCTGTAGCTGGCCCGCCAGACCGCGGCCACGCGCCTCTCGCGCGACGTACAACGCAGCCATCCACGGCCACAGATCCTGACGGCTGATTAAATCGCAGCGCCACAACCCCACCGTTCCTGACAGTTTATCGCCCTCAACGGCAATAAACGTCAGCGGCAGTGCGCCCGGACGCTGGCTGTGGTCAATGATGCTGGCAAAAAATGCCCGCGACAGACCTTCGCCGCCAAAGGCGTGCCATAGCCAGTCGGTCACCTGACCGGCGTACTGCGGACGGTCGTAGAGCGGCAGGATGGTCACATTAATTTTCCCTGGAAGATGGGAACCGATTCAAACAGATAGCCGTCGAAATCCGGCGCGTCTTCGTCAGACAGCTCCATCAGGCTATTTTTGACGTTCTCAAGATGCTGCCACATCGCCTGCCAGGCCCCCATGACGTCGCGGCGGCGTAGCGCGGCCAGAATAGTCTGCCGATCGCCGAGCCATTTCAGCCGGTAGGTGCGGCTGGCAATATGAGCGTTAAACTGCTGCCACAGCGGGCTGCTGTCCATCTGGATCCAGACGCGCTCGATAGTCGCCAGCAGCATCTGGTTTTGCGTCGCCCCGGCCAGCACCAGGTGGAACAGGCGGCCGTTGTCCTGGCTGGTATCGTTGAGCGCAATCGCCCGCTGCTCTTGTTCGATAATCTGCTTGAGGTTGTCGATATCTGCGCGGGTGGCCATCTTCGCGGCGAAAGCGGCAATGTTACTCTCCAGCAACTGGCGCGCCTGCAGGATTTCAAATGGCCCAACGTCGCTGCTCAGCATCTGCTCTTCCTCACCATCGCTTTCTTGCGGAATACGCATCACGTACACGCCGGAGCCCTGGCGAATATCAACCGTACCCTGTAGTTCCAGCATCAGCAGCGCCTCGCGCACGATGGTACGGCTGACGCCGTAAGTTTCAGCGATATTGCGTTCCGGCGGCAGGCGCGACCCGACGGGATAGCGGCCCTGCATAATCTGGGCGCGCAAATCATCGCCAATCTCCTGATAGGGTTTCTTTTCCGGCGGGACGGTAGCCTTCTCCACAATTTCACCTGTACGTTATGCCAATACCGGCGCTATCTTAGCAAAAATCAGCGCCATTCATCATCGATATCCACCGTCAGCTCGCGGCTGTCGCGCAGTTGACGGAACCAGCGGGCAGAGGCTTTTGGCCGCCGCGCTCGGTCGTTCTGGAGATCGATTTCAATCAGCCCGTAGCGGTTTTTAAAGGCGTTCATCGGCGAAACGTTGTCGGTAAAGGCCCACAGCATATAGCCGTGACAGTTGGCGCCGTCTTCTTTCGCCCGCAGCGTTTGCCACAGATGCTCGCTGATAAAACGGATCCGATAGTCGTCGGCAATCACGCCATCGGCATTGCGGAACTGGGCCTCATTTTCCACCCCCATACCGCTCTCGGCGACAAACCACGGAATATTGCGATAGTCATTTTTGATGCGCATCGCCATGTCGTAGACAATCTGCGGATAGATTTCCCAACCGCGCGAGTTGTTCATCTTTCTGCCCGGCAGTTCAAACGGTTCGTAGTACCAGGCCGGGTGGAACGGCGTCCCGGGATGCCAGGCGCGGGACGGCGCTTTTACCCGATGCGGGTAGTAGAGATTAATGCCCAGTTCATCGACCGTGTTGTCGCGGATGATCGCCAGTTCGTCGGCACTGTAGTCCCAGGCAACCGCATGTTTCTCCAGCAGCGTGAACAGCTCTGCCGGGTAAGCACCGTGTACCAGCGGGTCTAGGAATACGCGGTTGTAGAACAGATCGTACACCTCTGCCGCCCGCAGGTCGTGAGCGGCGGATGAACGCGGATAAGTCACCTCCGGGTTGAGGATGCAGCCGACGGTCCCTTGATAGCCTTTCTCGCGGAATAGCTGCACCACCTTCGCCGTCGCCAGTACCTTGTGGTGATTCCACTGCATCCATTTGCCGGTGTTTTGCTCATACGGCCAGCGTAGCGCATCCAGATAGACGCGGGTCTGCACCACAATCGGCTCGTTAAAGGTAAACCAGCGCGTCACCTTGTGATGGTAGCGGGCAAACACCTGCTCCACGTAGCGCACATACAGCTCAACCACTTTTTTCGAGCCCCAACCGCCGTACTCTTCCAGCAGGTAGCCCGGCAGCTCGTAGTGCTCAAGGCAGATCATCGGCTCAATACCGTTGGCCAGCAGCTCATCAAACAGCTGGTCGTAATAAGCGGCATACTCTTCATCCACCGTAACCGCCTCGTAATCGGTTAAAAAACGCGACCAGTTGATGGAGGTACGGTAATGAGTCAACCCCGCTAGCTTCATCAGCTGCACGTCTTCGCGAAAGCGGTTGATAAAATCGGTGGCAACCGCCGGGCCGTAGCCGTTATGCCAGACGTGACGGTCGTTCTTGTACCAGAGATCGGGCCAGGAATCCTGGCCTGGCTTTTTACCGCTCCAGCCTTCCGTTTGCCAGGCTGACGCCGCGGCCCCGAGAATAAAATCATCGGGAATCGTTATCCGTTTTGTACTCATAGCGTCCTCAGAAGTTATCGGTAGCCGGGGATTTGGCCGCCAGGCGTTCGGAAATCTCGGCGCGGCGGGAGGCGATTTTGACGAACGGCAGGTAAATCAGCACCGCCACGACGATACAAATCAGCTGCGTCACTACCGCGCCCATCGAGCCTGCGGTCGACAGCCAGGCGTTGATCAGCGGCGGCGTGGTCCACGGCACCATCACCACGGCTTTACCAGCAAACCCGGTGACGGTGGCGAAATAGCCGATGCTGCCGGTCACCAGCGGGGTAATAATGAAGGGAATCGCCAGGATCGGGTTGAGCATGATCGGCATACCGAAGATTACCGGCTCGTTGATGTTGAAGATCCCCGGGCCAATCGACAGCTTGGCGATCTCTTTCATCTCTTTACGCTTGGTGGCAATCATCACCGCGATCAGCAGCCCGATAGTCAGTCCGGACCCGCCGATGCTCATATACACGTCCCAGAACGGCATCGTAATAATATTCGGCACCTCTTTACCCTGCTCGAAGGCGCTCATGTTGACGGTAATCGCCCCCAGCAGCAGCGGTTCGCGGATGGGTTTGATCATCTGGTTACCGTGAATGCCGATCACCCAGAAGATCTGCGCCACGAACATCAGCAGCAGGATCCCCGGCAGGCTCTGCATCACCCGCTCCAGCGGCTGCTGCACCACCTGATAAACCGCGTCGTAGAGGTACATGCCGGTCAGTTGATGGAAGATGAAGCCGAAGGTGGCGATCGCGGTGACGGTAATGATCGCCGGGATCAGCGCTGAAAACGACGCGGCGACGTTCGGCGGCACGGTGTCCGGCATTTTGATCTTCAGCCCGTTGCGCGTTTCCAGCCAGCAGTAGATCTCAACCGACAGAATGGCGATAAACATGCCGAGGAACAGGCTGCGGGTGTCAGAGAACTGACGCAGCAGCACATCTTTAACTTCGTGCATTTGCCCGTCGACCATCATCTGTACGGTGGTCGGCGTGACGCAGATAAAGCAGATCACCGCCAGCAGGCCGGGGAACAGGGTCTTAATGCCGTTGATTCTTCCTAGCTCGATGCCGATCAGGAACACGGCGCCAATGTTGAGGAAGTTCAGCGTGGCGTAGTTGATGGCGCTGGTAATCGGTTTGAGAGACGCCAGAAACGACAGCGACTGGAAGCTGGCGAGACCGTTTTTCGGATCCAGCACCATGTTGGAAATCAGTACGGAGAAGGCGCCAACGATGATCACCGGCATCAGCGTAATAAAGGCGTGTTTGATCGCCATGATATAGCGATAGCTATTGAATTTCGTGGCGAAACTCCCCAGCGAATCAATCAGTTTGTCCTGCAATGCCATAGAAAGTACCTCAAGTTTAAGGGCTTTATCGCGCATACGGTGTACAGCCAAACACCTTTTGGCATACCAAAAATAGTCATCCTTAACGAAAAGTTCTGTGATTAAGCTCCCAACCTCTATTTTGGTATTCCAAACAGAAAGAAATACAATTATTGGTATACCGCATGCCGGAGGAGCGGTTCTTAGCGCGATTAACTGCAAAAGCGTGATCGCGATAGGTTTTTTATCCGCTGTAGAGTTCGTATGAGTGGTGAATGTCTGTGATAAACTGCGGGTCATCACGGAGTTTCAGGGATTAACAATGGCAACAATGCTGGATGTCTCAATACGCGCTGGCGTGTCGAAAGCAACGGTCTCCCGTGTGCTGAATGGTACCGGTCAGGTCAAAGAGAGCACCCGTAAACAGGTGTTTAAAGCGATGGAGGAGTTAGGCTATCGGCCCAACTTTCTGGCGCGCTCGTTGGCCAATCGCACCAGCAACAGCATTGGCCTCGTTGTCTCAACCTTCGACGGCTTCTACTTTGGTCGTTTGTTACAGCAGGCCTCCCGTCAGACGGAAGCCTGGGGTAAACAGCTGATTGTGACCGATGGCCACGATACGCCCGAGCGTGAAGAGCAGGCGGTGCAGATGCTGGCCGACCGCCAGTGCGACGCCATCGTGCTCTACACCCGCCATATGAGCGAAAAAGCGATCATGTCGCTGGTGAACACGACTCCGATGCCGCTGGTCGTCATTAACCGCGACGTCAGCCAGGCGCGCGATCGCTGCGTGTTCTTCGAACAGCAGGATGCCGCATTCCAGGCGGTAGAGTATCTGATTTCTCAAGGGCATCGGGACATCGCCTGCATTACCGTTCCTATTCATACGCCAACCGGTAAAGCGCGTTTGCAGGGCTACCGTCGGGCGCTGGAACAGAACGGCATAAAATGGGATCCGGCAAAAGTGAAGCATGGCGATTCGACCATGAACTGCGGCTATGACATGTGCAACGCGCTGCTGGAAGAGAAAGTGAAGTTCAGCGCGCTGTTTGCCTGTAACGATGACATGGCGCTGGGCGCGTCGAAGGCGCTGCATCAGGCGGGGCTACATATTCCTCAGGATATTTCACTGTTTGGCTTTGATGATGCCCCGAGCGCCAAGTGGCTGGAGCCGGGGCTGTCGACGGTGTACCTGCCGATCGATAACATGATCGTCACCGCCATTGACCAGGCCATTAAGCTGGCCGCGGGCGAAGAGATTGAAACCATACCACCGTTCACCGGCACGCTGGTATTGCGCGATTCGGTCACAACGGGACCGTATTACAAATAACGTGCCGGATGGCGGCGCAAGCGCCTTATCGGGCCTACATCCCCGTAGGCCCGATAAGCGCAGCGCCATCAGGCATTCCCTCGGATAAGTTCCAGCGCCAGCAGCTCTTCAATCGTCTGACGACGACGAATCAACCGCGCCACACCGTTATCAAACAGCACTTCCGGCAGCAGCGGTCGGCTGTTGTAGTTTGACGACATCGACGCCCCGTAAGCACCGGTATCGTGCAGCACCAGATAATCGCCCGGGACCACCGCAGGCAGCAGGCGAGTTTCCACTTTGCCCCCTTCCTGCTGGGTGAAGACATCGCCGGATTCACACAGCGGACCCGCCACCACGGTTTCAATCTGCGGGGCGTTTTCCAGCGCACGACCATCGCCCGCCATCGCGGAAATATGGTGATAGCTGCCGTACATCGCCGGACGCATCAGATCGTTGAAACCCGCGTCAATCAGCACAAAGTGACGGCTGCCCATCGCTTTTACGCTGCGCACCTGCGCCACCAGCACGCCGGATTCCGCTACCAGGAAACGCCCCGGTTCGATCTCAAGCTTCACCGGGTGGCCCAGATGTTGCGCGATTTGCTGACGCGCGGCATTCCACAGACCAAAGTAGTGATCGGTGTTGATCGCCTCCTCGCCCTCGCGATACGGGATTGACAGCCCGCCGCCCGCGGAGATCGCCTCCAGATCCTGACCAAACTCCACCACCTGACGCACCATCGCGCCGCACACCTGCTCCAGATGGCCATAATCGACGCCGGATCCGATATGCATGTGAATGCCCACCAGCTTCAGCTGATAACGCTGGATCACCGTCAGCGCCGCCGGCAGATCGCTGTACCAGATGCCATGCTTGCTGTTTTCGCCGCCGGTGTTGGTTTTCTGACTGTGGCCGTGGCCGAACCCTGGGTTAACGCGCAGCCACACGCGATGCCCCGGAGAGATGCTGCCGAGCTGCTCCAGCATATCGACTGAGCCGGCGTTCACCGGAATGTGTAACTCACGCACGCGGGCCAGCGTCGCCTCATCAATCATATCGGCGGTAAAAACGATATCGTCACGCCCTTCGCCCGGCTCATAGCCTGCAGCCAGCGCGCGTTCAATCTCGCCGAGGGAGACGGAATCCACCTTCACGCCCTGCTCACGCATCAGACGCAGAATGTGAATATTCGAGCACGCCTTCTGGGCAAAACGCACCACGTCAAACTGATTCAGTTTGGCAATCTGCGCGCGAATAATCTGCGCATCGTACACCCACACCGGACAGCCAAATTCGGCAGGCAGGCGCAGCAGGTTGTCAGCGGTCAGGTCGGTGTCGGTATTGTTGAGCGGGCGTGGCATAGCGAACTCCGGTAATCATCTTTTTTATGATTACGCCACAGGCGAAAGAGAATAAAAAATATCGTTTTATCGCGAGTCTATGCAAAAATGATATGGAGTACAGACCTGTGAGGATCGCCGATGCCAGCCGTAAACCTGCGCCATATTGAAATCTTTCATGCCATTATGACGGCGGGAAATCTGACGGAAGCCGCGCGAATGCTGCACACCTCGCAGCCAACCGTCAGCCGCGAGCTGGCGCGCTTCGAGCAGGTTCTCGGCTTAAAGCTGTTCGAACGCAGCCGAGGACGTTTGCACCCGACGGTGCAAGGGCTGCGGCTGTTTGAAGAAGTGCAGCGATCCTGGTATGGGCTGGACCGTATCGTCAGCGCCGCCGAAAGCCTGCGCGAATTCCGTCAGGGCGAGCTGTCGATTGTCTGCCTGCCGGTGTTCTCGCAATCTTTTTTACCGCCGCTGCTCCAGCCGTTCCTCGCGCGCTACCCGCAGGTCAATATTCAAATCGTGCCGCAGGAGTCGCCGCTGCTGGAAGAGTGGCTGTCGGCGCAGCGCCACGACCTGGGCCTGACGGAGACGCTGCACACGCCCGCAGGCACCGAGCGCACGCCGCTGCTCACGCTCAACGAAGTGTGCGTTCTGCCGCAGGCACACCCGCTGGCCGCGAAAGCAGTGCTGACGCCCGCCGATTTTCAGGGCGAGAACTACATCAGCCTGTCGCGCACCGACAGCTATCGCCAACTGCTGGATGCGCTGTTTAATGAGCATCAGGTGAAGCGGCGCATGGTGGTCGAAACGCACAGCGCCGCGTCAATCTGCGCGATGGTCAAAGCCGGCGTCGGCCTTTCGGTGGTGAACCCGCTAACGGCGCTGGACTACGTCAACAGCGGCGTTGCCATTCGCCGCTTTAGCGTCGACGTGCCGTTCACCGTCAGTCTGATTCGCCCGCTACACCGCCCGGCCTCGGCGCTGCTGGAGACCTTTACGGCCCATATTCAGGCGCATCTGTCACGCATTACCGACCCGCTGGAGGCGGTGCTTAGCGAGATCAAGAGAGCATAAACGCCACCGCGTCTTCGGCATGGATCGCCGCCGTATCAAACACCGGGAGCGGGCTCAGTTCAGCGGGCACCAACAGGCCAATTTCGGTGCAGCCAAAGATCACCCCTTGCGCGCCCTGCTTCGCCAGCGCCGCTATCACGCTCAGGTAATAGTCGCGGGAGGCGTCGCTGAATTCGCCGAGGCACAGCTCATCAAAGATGATCTGGTTAATCTTCTGTCGATCGTCCGCTTCGGGAATCAGCGTACTGATGCCAAATTCCGCCTGCAAACGTCCGCGGTAGAAATCCTGTTCCATGGTGTAACGCGTGCCGAGTAGCGCAACGTTGTTCATCCGTTGTTTTTGAATCGCACGGCCCGTGGCGTCGGCAATGTGCAGGAACGGCACCTCACAGGCGGTTTCAATCGCCTCAGCGACTTTGTGCATGGTGTTGGTGCACAACACGATACCTTCCGCCCCCGCCTGCTGAAGGCCCCGCGCGGCCTGAGCGAGGATCTCGCCCGCACGCTGCCAGTCGCCCTGTGACTGGCACAGTTCAATCTCGTGGAAATCCACGCTGTGCAGTAAGATCTGCGCCGAATGCAAACCGCCAAGTCGCTGCTTTACCCCTTCATTAATCAGGCGATAGTAGGGAATGGTCGACTCCCAGCTCATCCCGCCTAACAGACCAATCGTTTTCATCGTGGTTCCTTGTGCGTTGTCGTCCTGCCAGTGAAGCAAAGTTGTGATCAACTTTCCACATCTGCGGCTCGCGTTTTCTTTTTGATCGTTTCTGATATAAATTTAATGAAACACCGTTTCAACATAAAACAGGACAGCCGGATGTTTATTTTCCATAAAGAAACCACGCTTGAAGATCTGGGCAATGGCGTTACCCGCCGCATTCTCGCGCACGATGGCAAGATGATGGCGGTTGAAGTCAACTTCGAACAGGGCGCGATTGGCCCAATGCACAACCACCCGCACGAGCAGCTGACCTACGTGCTGTCCGGTGAGTTTGAATTCACCATTGGCGACGAAAAGCACGTAGTTTCCGCGGGCGATACGCTGTACAAACAGCCGAACATCATGCACGGCTGCGTGTGCCTGAAAGCCGGTACCCTGCTCGATACCTTCACCCCAGTGCGCCAGGATTTCCTGAAAGCATAAGCTTCGACGCTTCCGCCGCTTTTCATCGCGAAGGGCGGCGTTTCTCCGTTTATCCCGTTTGCCCTACCGTCTCAGATTCCCCGCAAATTTTCACGCATTCCGCTGAGATCTAACGTCGATTTCCATCACAGTCGCCGAAAAATAAGGCGCGTTATGCTAGCGCGTATCTGCCGTCACTGGTCAGGAAATGAAAAGGGAATTTTATGAAAGTACTCTCACTTAACGATCTTCACCCAGCGGATGTGCTGCTCTTCTCACCGGAAAAGAAAAGTTTTATTTCCTGGGCGATTACCTTTTTGACCGATGCCCCGGTCAGTCACGCCGCGATGTATTTTGAGACCTGCCCGCCCACCATCGTGGAAGAAATGCCGCCACAGGTAACCACCAACCCTGCTGAAAAGCGTTTTAAGGGCCGCACCATTCATGTTTATCGCCACACAACAGCATCGCCGCTCACGCCTGTCACTCAGGCGGCGCGCCAGCACCTGAATAATCAGGAACCCTATGACCATGCCGGGCTGTATATGGTTGGTTTGTTGTTGATGTATAAAAAATTCTCGATAACCAGCCCAAAACAGCAGGTGATTATTCGGATACTGAAAAAGCTGACCGCGACGATAACTCAGTTTATTCAGCAACAGCAGACGCCCGGTAAGCATCCGATGGTCTGTTCACAGTTCGTCGCCCAATGCTTTGACGATGCCGGAAGCGCCTTCCGCCTGCAGTTCCGTCATGCCACACAGTTGGATTCGGCCATTGGCGAAACGCTGCTCGATAAAGCCGCCGACTGGATGAAGCAGCGCCAGGTGACCTTTAATCAATATGATATGAACGCCGCGCCGGAAACCGCCAGCGATGAAGCGCTGTGCGAAGCTCTGCACCACGCCTTTATGGACAATAACACGCAACCGACACCCGCCATGACCGATGCGCTGGCGGAAGCCATTTTCTATTTTGCCCAGGCGCACGCGTCGCTGTTAGGCCTTGATACCACCGTCAGGCGCTTCGATGCGCTGGCTGCGCTGCGGACCAACCAAAACATGTTTGTCTCGCCGGGCGATTTGATGCGCCATTGCACAAATTTAACGCCAATCGGTATTGTGATGATTCCGACAAATAACTGACGGGTCATACAACGTATACATTCTGGATGTTTCCAGAATAAGCCTTTTATTGTGATCAAAGCCTCATCTTTTTCGCTGAGGCTTTATATTTTTCACCCTCAACAAAGATTAGCGCCTTAATCATTTCAACAATCAATTATATCACGCTTAATAGATATTTCGGCTGTCAACTTCCATACCAGAAG
This sequence comes from Kluyvera sp. Awk 3, assembly GCF_028069715.1. Lineage (NCBI taxonomy): Bacteria > Pseudomonadati > Pseudomonadota > Gammaproteobacteria > Enterobacterales > Enterobacteriaceae > Kluyvera > Kluyvera sp. Awk 3. The sequence continues at coordinate 16,682 of NZ_JANEWH010000065.1, forward strand.
CCCCGAATGGTGCTGGCTGAGGGACAAAAACGCCATCGCCGTCACTATAATGAAACATCGTTTCGACTCCGATCACATTTTCACGATTAATCGAATGACGTAGAAACAAATCGCAATAAAATAAATTTAAAACGGTGTTTTATAAAATGATTGTCGCAAAGCATGAGATTTTGAAACGCAACAACACCGAACAATGGACGATGTTAATTTTTATTGTATTACATTCACTTACAGGGAAAGGCTGCATGACCGACACCAAGTTAACGCTTTAAACGCTCTGGCGCCAGCAGGCGCGAGGGATGTAACCAACACCCAATCCGTTTGACACACTTGTTCGCCAGGTAGGTATGTATGAATGAAAACAGAATGCTGGGTTTGGCGTGGATTTCACCCTATATAATCGGGTTGATAATCTTCACGGCCTTCCCGTTCGTTTCATCTTTCTTCCTCAGTTTTACTGAGTATGACTTGATGAGTCCGCCGGTGTTTAACGGCATCGAAAACTATCGCTACATGTTTACTGAAGATGCGCTCTTCTGGAAATCCATGGGCGTAACTTTTGCCTACGTATTTTTGACAATCCCATTAAAACTGGCATTTGCTTTAGGGATTGCGTTTGTTCTTAACTTTAAATTACGCGGAATTGGCTTCTTCCGTACCGCTTACTATATCCCGTCTATCCTCGGTAGCTCCGTGGCTATCGCGGTACTGTGGCGCGCGCTGTTCGCCATCGACGGCCTGCTGAATAGCTTTATCGGCGTATTCGGTTTCGATCCGGTCAACTGGCTGGGCGAACCGTCTCTGGCGCTGATGTCCGTAACTCTGCTGCGCGTATGGCAGTTCGGCTCCGCGATGGTTATCTTCCTGGCGGCCCTGCAAAACGTTCCGCAGTCTCAGTACGAAGCGGCGATGATCGATGGCGCCTCTAAATGGCAGATGTTTATGAAAGTGACCGTGCCGCTGATTACGCCGGTTATCTTCTTCAACTTCATCATGCAGACCACTCAGGCATTCCAGGAGTTTACCGGACCGTACGTCATCACCGGCGGTGGCCCAACCTACTCAACGTACCTGTTCTCGCTGTACATCTACGACACAGCGTTCAAGTACTTCGACATGGGTTACGGCGCGGCGCTGGCATGGGTTCTGTTCCTGGTTGTAGCAGTCTTCGCTGCCATTGCCTTTAAGTCTTCAAAATACTGGGTGTTCTACTCCGCCGATAAGGGAGGCAAAAATGGCTGATATTCAACAAATCTCCGACGCAAGAAGCATCGCTGAACGTGAGGTTGCCCGCACCCTTCGCCGTGAGAAGATCAACGCATGGGTTCGCTACACCATCCTGCTGATTGTCGGTCTGTTAATGCTCTACCCGCTGGCGTGGATGTTCTCAGCATCGTTCAAACCGAACCACGAGATCTTCACCACGCTGAGCCTGTGGCCGGCACACGCCACCTGGGACGGCTTTATTAACGGCTGGAAAACCGGTACCGAGTACACCTTCGGTCATTACATGCTGAACACCTTCAAGTATGTGATCCCGAAAGTGATTCTGACCATTATCTCCTCCACTATCGTGGCGTACGGCTTTGCCCGCTTCGAGATTCCATGGAAGAAATTCTGGTTCGCGACGCTCATCACCACCATGCTGCTGCCGAGCACCGTACTGCTGATTCCTCAGTACCTGATGTTCCGTGAAATGGGCATGCTGAACAGCTATATGCCGCTGTACCTGCCGCTGGCCTTCGCCACGCAAGGGTTCTTCGTCTTCATGCTGATTCAGTTCCTGCGCGGCGTACCGCGTGACATGGAAGAAGCGGCGCAGATTGACGGCTGTAACTCCATCCAGGTGCTGTGGTATGTGGTGGTACCGATTCTGAAGCCGGCGATTATCTCCGTCGCCCTGTTCCAGTTCATGTGGTCCATGAACGACTTTATCGGCCCGCTGATCTACGTCTATAGCGTTGATAAGTACCCGATTGCACTGGCACTGAAAATGTCCATCGACGTCACCGAAGGGGCGCCATGGAACGAAATTCTGGCAATGGCGAGCATCTCCATTCTGCCATCCATCATTGTGTTCTTCCTGGCGCAGCGCTACTTCGTACAGGGCGTTACCAGCAGCGGAATTAAAGGTTAAGAGGGATATATCATGGCTGAAGTTATTTTCAACAAACTGGAAAAAGTGTACTCCAACGGCTTCAAAGCGGTACATGGTATCGACCTGAAAATCGCAGAAGGGGAGTTTATGGTTATCGTCGGTCCGTCCGGCTGCGCCAAATCCACCACCCTGCGTATGCTGGCTGGCCTGGAAACCATCAGCGGCGGCGAAGTCCGCATCGGTGAGAAGATCGTCAACAACCTCGCGCCGAAAGAGCGCGGGATTGCGATGGTGTTCCAGAACTACGCGCTGTATCCGCACATGACCGTGCGTGAGAACCTGGCGTTTGGCCTGAAGCTGAGCAAAATGCCGAAAGATCAGATCGACGCCCAGGTGAACGAAGCGGCGAAAATCCTCGAGCTGGAAGAGCTGCTGGATCGTCTGCCGCGTCAGCTCTCCGGTGGTCAGGCGCAGCGTGTGGCCGTAGGCCGCGCGATTGTGAAAAAGCCGGACGTGTTCCTGTTCGATGAACCGCTGTCTAACCTGGACGCCAAGCTGCGTGCCTCCATGCGTATCCGTATTTCCGACCTGCACAAGCAGCTGAAGAAATCCGGCAAGCCGGCAACCACCGTTTACGTTACCCACGATCAGACCGAAGCGATGACCATGGGCGACCGTATCTGCGTGATGAAGCTTGGCCACATCATGCAGGTAGACACCCCGGACAACCTGTACCACAAACCGAAAAACATGTTCGTTGCGGGCTTTATCGGCGCGCCGGAAATGAACATTCGCGCCAGTAAACTGGTGAGCAAAGAGGGTCGACTGAACCTGAGCATCGGCGATGAGTTTATGCCGCTGAGCGAAGATCTGCACAACAAGCTGACGGCGCAAGAAAATCAGGAAGTGTTCTACGGTATTCGTCCGGAATTCGTCTCCCTGTCCGATGAGCCGTTCGCTGAAGGCGGCTGCAGCGGTGAGATGGTCCGCGTGGAAAACATGGGGCACGAGTTCTTCGTTTACCTGAAAGTCGCGAACTACGAGCTGACGGCACGCATCCCTTCAGATGAAGCTAAGCCAATGATTGAGAAGGGGCTTCATCGCAAGGTGTACTTTAAGTTTGACATGAATAAATGCCATATTTTTGACGCTAAAACTGAACAGAACCTCTCCCTCTAATCTGGAGTATTAAAATGAAAAAAGTGCTTTTAAGCGCAGCAATCTCCGCCACTCTGGGCCTTACCGCCCTGCCGTCTATGGCTAAGGATGTTGACCTTCGTATGTCCTGGTGGGGCGGCAATGGCCGTCACCAGGTCACACTGAAGGCGCTGGAAGAGTTCCACAAGCAGAACCCGGACATTAACGTAAAAGCGGAATACACCGGCTGGGACGGCCACTTATCCCGTCTGACCACCCAGATCGCTGGCGGTACCGAGCCGGACGTGATGCAGACTAACTGGAACTGGCTGCCGATCTTCTCCAAAAACGGCGACGGCTTCTACGACCTGAACAAAATGAAGGACGTGATCGACTTAAGCCAGTTTGATGCCAAAGAGCTGCAGTCCACCACCGTCAACGGCAAGCTGAACGGGATCCCAATCTCTGTCACCGCGCGCGTGTTCTACTTCAACGACGAAACCTGGAAACAGGCTGGCGTTGAATACCCGAAAACCTGGGACGAGCTGATGGCGGCGGGTAAAACCTTTGAAAGCAAGCTGGGTAAACAGTACTACCCGGTGGTACTGGAGCACCAGGATACCCTGGCGCTGCTGAACTCTTACATGATTCAGAAGTACAACATCCCGGCGATTGATGAAAAGGCGAAGAAATTCTCCTACACCAAAGAGCAGTGGGTTGAGTTCTTCCAGATGTATAAAAAGCTGGTCGATAGCCACGTGATGCCGGACACCAAATACTATGCGTCATTTGGTAAGAGCAACATGTATGAGATGAAGCCGTGGATTCAGGGTGAGTGGGGCGGTACCTACATGTGGAACTCCACCATTAACAAATACTCTGACAACCTGAAGCCGCCAGCGAAGCTGGAGCTGGGTAGCTACCCAATGCTGCCGGGCGCCACCGACGCGGGTCTGTTCTTCAAACCGGCGCAGATGCTGTCTATCGGTAAGTCGACTAAGAACCCGGAAGCGGCAGCGAAAGTGATCAACTTCCTGCTGAACAGCAAAGAAGGCGTGGATACGCTGGGCCTGGAGCGTGGCGTGCCGCTGAGCAAGGTTGCGGTGAAATACCTGACCGAAGACGGCATCCTGAAAGAGAGCGATCCGTCCGTTGCTGGCCTGCGTCTGGCACAGTCTCTGCCGGCGAAACTGAGCGTGTCTCCGTACTTCGACGATCCGCAGATCGTGGCCCAGTTCGGTACCACTCTGCAGTACATCGACTATGGTCAGAAATCGGTTGAAGACGCGGCAGCCGACTTCCAGCGCCAGGGTGAACGTATCCTGAAACGCGCAATGCGCTAATCGCGCCATCATGTGTTAATACCCTGCAACTTCGGTTGCGGGGTATTTTTTTATTCAAGGAGAAAGGACATGAAAGGCAAAATCATCCCGCTGAATTTCCGCCATCAGAAGGACAGCGAAACCGGTCACGAGGTGATCCGGATGACGCCACCACACATTATTTGCCACCGGAACTACTTCTACCAAAAATGCTTTACCCGCGATGGGAGCAAGCTGATTTTTGGCGGCGCGTTCGAGGGGCACTGGAACTATTACTTACTGGATATTGCCGCCCAACAGGCAACCCAGCTGACCGACGGTGCTGGCGATAACACCTTCGGCGGCTTTCTTTCCGATGACGACCAGTCATTATGGTACGTCAAAGATACCCGCCAGCTGCGTCGCGTGGATCTCACGACGCTGGAAGAACATGTGGTGTACGAAGTGGATGACCAATGGGTGGCCTACGGCACCTGGGTCGCTAACTCCGACTGCACGCAGCTTGTCGGCATTGAGATTAAGAAAAGCGACTGGCAGCCGCTCACCGATTGGTCGAAGTTCCGCGCCTTCTACTTCACTAACCCGGAATGCCGCCTGATTAACATTGACCTGAAAACCGGGGAACAGCGGACCATTTTGCAGGAAAAACGCTGGCTCGGTCATCCGATTTACCGCCCGTTCGACGACAATACCGTCGCGTTCTGCCATGAAGGGCCGCGTGATGCGATTGACGCTCGCATGTGGCTGATTAACAACGACGGCAGCAACGTTCGCTGCGTGCGCCAGCAGCAGCCAGGCGAGAGCTTTACGCATGAATTTTGGGTGCCGGACGGCTCTGCGCTCTATTACGTCGCCCATCAGGAAAACAGCCCGCACCGCTATCTGTACAGCGCGGATCCTGCAACGCTGGAAAATCGCCAGCTGATGGAGATTCCGCCCTGCTCTCACCTGATGAGTAACCACGACGGTTCACTGGTCGTCGGCGACGGCGCGCCGCATAAAACCGGGGATATCAACCTCAACGATCCGTTTATCTGGGTGTTTGATCTGAAAACTGGCGACAAAAAAGCGATCTGCCAGCACAACAGCAGCTGGAAGGTGTTGGACGGCGATCGCCAGGTGACGCATCCGCATCCGTCGTTCTCGCCGGACGGGAAGTGGGTGCTGTACACCTCGGACGCCGAGGGGATGCCGGCGCTGTATTTAGCGAAGGTGTAAAAAAAGCCGGGTGGCGGCTGCGCCTTACCCGGCCTACGTTTGACGTACCTTGTAGGCCCGGTAAGGCGTAGCCGCCACCGGGCACTCCATCATACGCCGATATCCCGCAATTTCTCACCTTTCATCAGCTTGCGTTCAATATGCTCCAGCGTGACCCCTTTGGTTTCTGGAATCAGCCAGAAGGTCACACCGATAAAGGCGACGTTCAGCGCGGTATACAGCCAGAACGTGCCCGCCGCGCCGATGGCATCCAGTAGCGTCAGGAAGGTCGCCCCAATAATCATATTCGACACCCAGTTGGTGGTGGTGGAACAGGTGATACCGAAATCGCGGCATTTCAGCGGCTGGATTTCCGAGCACAGGATCCACACGACCGGTGCGGCGCTCATGGCATAACCGGCGATGCACATCATCGTCATCCCCACCGACAGCCAGGAGAGCCCGCTAGATGCCGTGCCGTTATCAAACTGCATCAGACAGTAGCCCAGCACCAGCGTCCCCACGGCCATCACGCTAAAGCCAATTTTCAGCGCCGGTTTACGCCCGGCTTTATCCACGGTGAACACGGCGATAAAGGTGGCAAACATAAAGGTCAGGCCAACCACCAGCGTGGCGATCATCTGCTGTTCCGTGGTGGTGAATCCGGCCATTTTAAAGATGCGCGGCGCGTAGTACATGATGATATTCATACCGGTGAACTGCTGCATCGCTTGTAACAGCATGCCGAGGAACACCGCGCGGCGCACGTTGCGGTTGACCTTAAACAGCGCCCAGCCGCCCTGCTTCAGCTTCAGGCTTTCGCGAATTTCATTCAGTTCATCACGCGCCTTCTCCGAGGTATCGCGCAGCATGCGCAGCACCTCTTCGGCTTCAATATGACGGCCCTTTTCCGCCAGCCAGCGCGGGCTATTCGGCAGGAACACCACCAGCACAATCAGCACCACCGCTGGCAGCGCCAGCACGATAAGCATCGCGCGCCAGTTACCGCTGTAACTGAAGGCCGTATCGGACAAAAACGCCAGCACTATCCCCAACGTCACCATCAGCTGATACATGCTGATCATCTTGCCACGCACGTTTTCGCTGGCCATCTCGGAGAGATAAAGCGGTGCGGTATAAGAGGCAATACCGACGGCCACGCCGAGAATAACCCTGGCGATCAACAGCATTTCGACGTTCGTCGCCAGACCCGAGCCGAGCGACCCGGCAACAAACAGTACGGCCCCGACCATCAGGCTATATTTACGCCCCAGGCGGAATGACAGCCAGCCGTTGAACAGCGCGCCGATCGCCGCTCCCAGCATCATACTGCTCACCACCCACTCCTGGAGGCGGCTGGATAACACAAAGTGATCGGTGATAAACGGCAGCGCGCCGGCAATCACCCCGATATCGAGACCAAAAAGCAGCCCCGCGACCGCTGCGGCAACCGAGACAAACTGGTTCATACGTCGAGTGTCGCGCTGGGTGCGTGGCATGAGCGAAGGATCGTTACTGATTGAAGCCATATTTTCCTGCCAGACAGAGTAAGACATACAACGAAAGTAAGAGATTGATGAACAGGAGTGTCAGGCGGGAAAGGTTATTAACATGGACAATATTGCTGCGACACATCGTTTTGTGATGGACATTTGACTTTCAGATGGAAGCCAGCCGTGTTGCATAATGCCTGTAAGAGGCAATACACAATGGTGATAATTTCATTATCATCATTTAAGTATGGATTATTTGCACCTTCCTATATGGATAAATCTCATACAGCCCATGCTTTTCACAGGCATAAAAAAACCTGCCGCAGCAGGTTTTTTTATTGGGCAGGCTAAAAATTAGCGCGCCAGCCAGCCACCGTCTACGGCAACGGTATAGCCGTTGATGTAGTCAGATGCCGGGGAAGCCAGGAACACGATCGGCCCCATCAGGTCGCTCGGCAGACCCCAACGGCCAGCCGGGATACGGTCGAGGATAGCGGCGCTACGCTCTTCGTCAGCACGCAGCTGCTGGGTGTTGTTGGTCGCCATGTAGCCCGGAGCAATCGCGTTGACGTTGATACCGTGTTTCGCCCACTCGTTCGCCATCAGACGGGTTACGCCCATTACGCCGCTCTTGGAAGCGGTGTAAGACGGAACGCGGATGCCGCCCTGGAAGGAGAGCATGGAAGCGATGTTGATGATTTTGCCGCCTTTACCCTGCGCGATGAAGTGCTTAGCTGCCGCCTGAGACATAAAGAACACGCTCTTGATGTTCAGGTTCATGACATCGTCCCAGTCTTTTTCGCTGAAGTCGATCGCGTCTTCACGACGGATCAGGCCAGCGTTGTTGACCAGGATATCGATATGGCCGAATTCCGCCACCGCACGCTCCAGCAGCGCCGGGATGCCGTCGATCTGACGCAGGTCAGCGGTCAGGCTCAGGAAACGACGACCCATCGCGGTTACACGTTCGATGGTTTCAGTCGGTTCAACAATGTTGATACCCACAATGTCGCAGCCCGCTTCAGCCAGACCCAGCGCCATACCTTGACCCAGACCGGTATCACAACCAGTAACAACGGCAACTTTGCCCTGCAGAGAGAATGAATCCAAAATCATTTTATATTCCTTATCGTTAGCGCCTGTACCGGACAGGCATCATTGAACTAATGCTGTCCGCGACTAGCGCAGATCCTTCACTGCTACATGATCCATGTCATCAAAGACCTGGTTCTCACCCACCATCCCCCAGATGAAGGTATACGCTTTGGTACCTACGCCTGAATGGATCGACCAGCTCGGCGAAATCACCGCCTGTTCGTTGTGCATCACGATATGACGCGTTTCCTGCGGCTGCCCCATCATATGGAACACGCAGCTGTCTTCATCCATATTGAAATAGAAGTAGACTTCCATGCGGCGCTCGTGGGTATGGCACGGCATGGTATTCCACAGGTTGCCTGGCGCCAGTTCGGTCAGGCCCATGCTGAGCTGACAGGTTTCGAGTACGTCCGGCACAAAATATTTATTGATGGTACGGCGGTTACTGGTGAGGTTATCGCCCAGGGTCACCGGTGCTACATCGGCAGGGGTCACTTTTTTGGTCGGGTAAGTGGTGTGTGCCGGCGCGCAGTTGTAGTAGAACTTCGCCGGTTTCGCCGCGTCGACGCTGGCGAAAACCACTTCTTTAGCCCCTTTGCCCACGTATAACGCGTCGCGATGGCCAATTTCGTAGCACTGGCCATCAACGGTGATGGTACCCGCGCCGCCAATGTTGATGACGCCCAGCTCGCGGCGCTCCAGGAAGTAACTCACGCCAAGCTGCTTGCCCACTTCGCCGCCAACCGATACGGTTTTCGCCACCGGCATGATGCCACCAACGATAATGCGATCGATATGGCTGTACACCATGGTGTATTCGTCGGCGACAAATACCTGCTCAACTAAAAACTCTTCGCGAAGCCCCTGCGTATCCAGCGTTTTAGCATGAGCGCTATGAATGCTCTGTCTTACTTCCACCTGAACCTCCAGGAAAATGTGGTCTTATGTTCTATTACAGAACGAAACTTCGTTCCGTTTTGTTAATGCACGTATCTTATCCCTGATGAAATGGGTTTTCAATTGCAAATAAAACATCGTTTCATTTTTTC
>NZ_JANEWH010000066.1:0-25649 GCF_028069715.1 Kluyvera sp. Awk 3
CACTTACCCATGGTGGTGTTAGTGAGCATATTGTGGATAATATTATTCATCTTTCTGAATCAACGGGAATACCTCTTATCGCAGAGGGAATTGAAGATAATGAACAAGCAATGAAACTGATGTCTAAAGGAGTTACGTTAGGGCAGGGCTATTTATATAGCAAACCAGTTCCGTTTAATAATTTTAAAGAGATACTTAAAGTAGATTTAACCAAGGGGTGATTTCTCTGTCTTTTCTCGATAAATGTAACATGAAATATGCCATGAACTTAGCTGACGCCCTTAATTGTTGCATTATGAAGTCATTGTAAGCCCACAACTCATTTTTGCTAACCAATTTCGCTACGGTAGAAAGTATCTGGCGAGCATAGCTAAGGGGGATCAGCGATTTTCTTATATGGCCTCCCGGTAGGGCTCTGTTAGCGCCGGACGCTTGCGGCCGGGAACGGTATGTGACATGCGGCGCTGGTGCGCGGTTCTGCGAGTGTGCAGCCGAAGGCAAGCTACAGGGGCATTTCTGGGAAATCCCATTTCTGAACTATCCTTTGCCGCTTTTTTTCTAAAAACAAATTGGCATTAACCAGCACTTTTAATTCCTTTATCAAACCCCCTCGCGCCGGAAATACTGCTCACATAACAAGACATGGGAGCAGGACATTATGGCAATCGCATCGCGTTTCACCGTTATCGCCGCCGCGCTGGCGCTGTTGGCTTTCCAGGCGCAGGCCGTGGACGTCACTATCGCCTATCAAACTTCCGCTGAACCGGCCAAAGTGGCGCAGGCGGATAAAACCTTCGAAAAGCTGAGCGGTGCAAAGCCGGACTGGCGTAAGTTCGACAGCGGCGCGAGCATCGTGCGCGCACTGGCTTCCGGCGATGTGCAAATTGGCAATATCGGTTCCAGCCCGCTGGCGGTGGCCGCCAGTCAGCAGGTGCCGATTGAAGTCTTCCTGCTGGCCTCACAGCTTGGCAACTCTGAAGCGCTGGTGGTGAAAAAGGCCATCTCTAAACCCGAAGATTTGATTGGCAAACGCATTGCCGTGCCGTTTATCTCCACCACCCACTACAGCCTGCTGGCCGCGCTCAAGCACTGGGGCATCAAGCCGGGTCAGGTACAGATTATCAACTTGCAGCCGCCGGCGATTATTGCCGCCTGGCAGCGTGGCGACATTGATGGCGCCTACGTGTGGGCACCGGCGGTGAACGCGCTGGAAAAAGACGGCACCGTGCTGACCGACTCTTCAAAAGTAGGCGAATGGGGCGCACCGACGCTGGACGTCTGGGTAGTGCGTAAAGACTTTGCCGAGCAGCATCCTGAGGTGGTGAAGGCATTCGCCAAAAGCGCGATTGACGCTCAGCGTGGCTATATCGATAACCCGGATAAATGGCTGGCGCAGCCCGACAACATCAGCAAGCTGGCGCGTCTGAGCGGCGTGCCGGAAGCGGACGTGCCGGGGCTGGTGAAGGGCAACACCTATCTCACCGCCGACCAGCAGGCGCAGGCGCTGAATGGCCCGGTGAATAAGGCGATTGTCGATACCGCGCAGTTCCTCAAAGAACAGGGCAAAGTGCCCGCCGTGGCGACCGACTACAGCCAGTACGTTACCGACCGTTTTGTGAAGTAAGGAGGCCATGATGCTGCAAATCTCGCATCTGTCCGCCGACTACGGCGGTAAACCGGCGCTGGCGGATATCAGTCTCACGCTGGACAGCGGTGAACTGTTGGTGGTGCTGGGGCCGTCCGGCTGCGGTAAGACCACGCTGCTGAACCTGATTGCCGGATTTGTGCCATATCAGCACGGCAGCATCATCCTCGACGGAAAACGCGTTGACGGGCCGGGCGCCGATCGCGGCGTGGTCTTTCAGAATGAAGGGCTGCTGCCGTGGCGCAACGTGCAGGATAACGTCGCGCTGGGGCTACAGCTCGCGGGCATCAGCAAGTCTGAGCGTCGGGAAACCGCCGCGCAGATGCTGAAGAAAGTTGGCCTTGAGGGCGCGGAAAAGCGCTTTATCTGGCAGCTTTCCGGCGGTCAGCGCCAGCGCGTGGGCATTGCCCGCGCGCTGGCGGCCAATCCGCAACTGTTGCTGCTGGATGAGCCGTTCGGCGCACTTGACGCGTTTACCCGCGAACAAATGCAGACGTTGCTGCTGAAGCTGTGGCATGAGACGGGTAAGAAAGTGTTGCTGATCACTCACGATATCGAAGAGGCGATATTTATGGCCACCGAGCTGGTTTTGCTGTCGCCGGGGCCGGGCCGCGTGCAGGAGCGTCTGTCGCTGGACTTCGCCCGTCGTTTTGTCGCCGGGGAATCCTGCCGCAGCATTAAGTCCGATCCGCGCTTTATTGCCCAACGCGAGTACGTACTCAGCCGGGTGTTCGAACAACGGGAGGCCTTCTCATGAGCGTGGTGATTAATGATAAACCGCGTCAGCGTGCATCGAAGCTGCGTTGGCCCTTGTCACGCCATCTGACGCTGAGCCTGACGACGCTGGCGGCGCTGCTGGCTATCTGGTGGGCGGTGGCGGCGTTAGCGCTGATTAGCCCGCTGTTTCTGCCTTCGCCGGTTCAGGTGCTGAATAAACTGCTGACCATCGCCAGCCCGCAGGGCTTTATGGACGCGACGCTGTGGCAGCATCTGGCGGCGAGCCTCGGGCGTATTCTTGTCGCGCTGCTGGCGGCGACGCTCGTCGGGATCCCGGTGGGGATTGCGATGGGTCTGAGCCCGACAGTACGCGGCATCCTTGATCCGATTATTGAACTGTATCGCCCGGTGCCGCCGCTGGCCTATCTGCCGCTGATGGTTATCTGGTTTGGTATTGGCGAAACGTCGAAAATATTACTGATTTATCTGGCGATTTTCGCGCCGGTTGCCATGTCGGCGCTGGCAGGGGTGAAAAGCGCGCAACAGGTACGCATTCGCGCCGCGCAGTCGTTGGGCGCCAGCCGCGCTCAGGTGCTGTGGCTGGTGATTTTACCCGGCGCGCTGCCGGAGATTTTAACCGGCCTGCGCATTGGTTTAGGCGTGGGTTGGTCAACGCTGGTGGCCGCCGAGCTTATCGCCGCCACCCGAGGCTTAGGTTTTATGGTGCAGTCCGCCGGGGAGTTTTTGGCTACCGACGTGGTGCTGGCGGGGATTGCGGTGATCGCAATTATCGCTTTTGGTCTGGAACTCGGTCTGCGTGCGCTTCAGCGTCGCCTGACCCCCTGGCATGGAGAAGTACAATGAGTGAACGTCTGGCGATTACCCCACTCGGGCCGTACATTGGCGCGCAGGTGTCCGGCGCGGATCTGACCCGTCCGCTGAGCGACAACCAGTTCGAACAGCTATACCACGCGGTGTTGCGTCATCAGGTGGTCTTCCTGCGTGAGCAGTTGATTACCCCCGAGCAGCAGCGTGCGCTGGCCCAGCGCTTTGGCGATCTGCATATTCATCCGGTGTATCCGCATGCGCCGGGCGTGGAAGAAATTATTGTGCTGGACACCCACGACAATAATCCGCCGGATAACGACAACTGGCACACCGACGTGACATTTATCGACACGCCGCCCGCCGGGGCGATTCTGGCGGCGAAAGAGCTGCCGTCGACCGGCGGCGACACCCTGTGGACCAGCGGGATTGCCGCCTATGAGGCGCTCTCCGAGCCGTTTAAGGTACTGCTGAGCGGTCTGCGCGCCGAGCACGATTTCCGTAAATCGTTCCAGGAATACAAATATCGTAAAACCGAGGAAGAGCATCAGCGCTGGCTGGAAGCGGTGGCGAAGCACCCGCCGCTGCTGCATCCGGTGGTGCGTACCCATCCGGTGACCGGTAAGCAGGCGCTGTTCGTCAACGAAGGGTTTACCACGCGGATTGTCGACGTGACCGAGAAAGAGAGCGAGGCGCTGCTGAGCTATCTGTTTGCCCACGTGACTAAACCGGAATTTCAGGTGCGCTGGCGCTGGCAGCCGAACGACGTGGCGATTTGGGATAACCGGGTGACGCAGCACTACGCCAACGCCGATTATCTGCCGCAGCGGCGGATTATGCACCGGGCGACGATTCTGGGAGATAAGCCGTTTTATCGCGCGTCATAACACTTGCAGCACCGGCCTGGCCGGTGCTTCGTCGGTTTATCCGCCAATGACAACCCGATACCCGGCCTGCTCAACCATCGCCTGAATGGGCGCTATCTCCTCAGCTTCCGGCGCGTGAATCCCCGCCATGACCCACGCGCGATCCAGCAGCGCATACTTTGGCTCACCGTACTGATGGAACGGCAGTAAATGCACCACATCCACCGGCAGCGGCGCGAGGAACGCCAGAATCTGCGCCACGTTTTCTCGGTTAAGGGTAAAGCCGGGAATCAGCGGCAGGCGCGGAATGACCTTAATGCCTTCGTTTAGCAGCAGGCGGAAGTTCTCCAGCACGCGCGGTTGGTTCATGTTCAGGACAGTACGGGCCCGTTCGGTATCCATGATTTTCAGGTCGAACAGCACCTCATCGCACTCTCTTGCCAGCGGCAGCAGACGGCGCGGCGAGGTATCGCCTGCGGTTTCAATCGCCGTACGGATACCCCACTGTTTCAGCCGCTGTACCAGGCGAGCGGCGAATTCGGCCTGCATCAGCACTTCGCCGCCGGAGAGCGTCACGCCGCCGCCGGACGCGCGAAAGAACACCTCGTCTTTCAGCACCTCGCGTTCAAGTTCCTCCAGCGTCACGTCGCGGCCAATATTTTCCCACGCGCCGGAAGGGCACTCTTCGGCGTCCTGCAGACAGGTGGCGCAGTGCAGACATTTGCTTTCCCGGCGCACGGTTTCAATCCTGGGCGACATCGACTCCGGATTCGCGCACCATGGGCAGGTGTGCGGGCAGCCTTTGAAAAAAACCACCGTGCGGATACCCTGCCCATCGTTAAGCGAATAGCGCTGGATGTTGAAAATGCGCGCCGTGTCGGCGCGCGTCTCAATCACCTCACAACTGATGCGCGGTGCGGCGGATAATGTCATCCTGAATCTCCTTCGACAGCTCGACAAAGAAGGCGCTGTAGCCCGCGACGCGGACCACCAGACCGGCGAAATCCTGCGGTCGCTGCTGGGCTTCGCGCAGCGTTTCGGCGTTCACCACGTTGAACTGAATATGCTGCAATTTCAGTTTGGTAAAGGCGTGGAGGAAATCCGCCAGCTTGTTGAGGCCGCTTTCACCTTCCAGCGTTGACGGGGTGAATTTAACGTTCAGCAGCGTGCCGTTGGAGAGCAGGTAATTATCCAGCTTGCTCACCGATTTCAGCACCGCCGTTGGCCCCTGTGCGTCCTGGCCGACCATCGGCGATAGCCCGCCGTCCGCTAGTTGCTCACCGGCGAAACGTCCGTCTGGCGTCGCGCCCACCACCGACCCCAGCGGCACGTGCGCGGAAACGGTATAAGAGCCAGGCGTAAACTGGCCGCCGCGCGGGTTGCGGTATTTTTCCACCTCTTTGCAGTAAAAACGCAGCAGATCGGCGCTGATATTATCAACATCATCGATGTCGTTGCCGTACTTCTCGAAGCGATTGATTAACCGGGCGCGAACTTTTTCCCCTTCCGGCGTGGCGAAGTTGGCCTTCAGCACCGCCAGCAGTTCATCAAAGCTCATGCGCTGCTGGTCAAACACCATGCCTTTAAGGGCGTGCAGTGAGTCGCTGAGGTTGGCGATGCCAATGCCCTGCACCCCGGAAAAGTTGTAGCGCGCGCCGCCAGCGGTGATGTCTTTGCCCTTTTCGATGCAGTCTTCGACAAACGAAGAGAGCAGCGGCACCGGCGCCCAGTCGCGGTGGCCGATATCGCAGATGTTGCTGCCTTCGACCATCAGTTGAATGTAGTGGCGAATTTTGTCGCGAATGCTCGCCAGCAGGCCGTCGTAGGTGATTTGCTCATCGCCTTCATGCTCATGCATGACGATTTCCATCACTTTCAGCAGGTTGAACATGGCGATGTCGTGTAGCCCGTAGGTCCGGCCTGGAATCGACAGCTCGACGCAGCCCACCACCGCGTAGTCGCGCGCGTCTTCCAGCGACACGCCGCGGTTAAGGAACGCCGGAACCACCACTTCGTCGTTGAAGATCTGCGGAATGCCGGTGCCGAGGCGCACGGTCTCGGCGGTTTTGCGCAGAAACGGGCGGTCGATCAGTTCGTTGACCCGCACGCCGAGGTTCGGCTGCGGCAGGCGCACGTTCTGGTAGGCATCCAGACAGGCAAAGGAGAGCACGTTCACCGCGCTGCGGCCATTTTCGGTTAACCCGCCGAGCAGGGCGGTGTAGCCGGTCGGGAAGCCAGCAAAATAGCGGGCGCTGCTGGTGGAGCGTAACAGGACGATATCGTTGCATTTCACCCACAGCGACGTCAGCAACTCCTGCATAAGTGCGGGATCGTCGCCGTGATTCAGCGAAGCCTGCCAGAACGGCAGCATGTACTGGTCAAAGCGCCCCAGTGAGATGGAGCTGGCATTCGATTCATATTGCAAAATGATGTTCATGTACCAGAACAGCTGGCAGGCCTGGCCGAAGTTTTCCGGTTTATGTATGGCGTTATGGCGAGAGATCGTGGCAATGGTTTCCAGCTCCTGACGGCGCTGCGGGTCGCTGCACTGCGCGGCCATCGTCTCTGCGAGGACGGCGTAGCGCAGAATGTGCCGCTGTGAGGCTTCCAGCAGAATCAGCACCGCGCGGTAAAAATCATTATCCGGCTGTTGGCGCAGGTGATCGCGCATCTCGTTGACCAGCGCGTCGAGGCCATTATTCAGCAGGCGCGGGTAGTCGATAATGATGTGTCCCTGACCTTTGTCGGTCTGGTTGACGCTGAAAATTTGCGTGCTCACGGCGGCCTTCACCTCGTCCGTCATCTGGGCGTTGATGAAGTCTTTCATTGAGCGCTTTTCCCAGTACGGGAACAGTTCTTCGCGGTACAGGCGCTTGTTGTCATCGCTGATGTTGAAGCGATCCTGCGGGCGGGTGGGGAACTGATCTAACTCTTTGAGCAGCCAGTAAGGATCCATTTCTGGCGACATGATCCCGGCACGCGGTTTGATGGTGCGGTTGCCGGCAATCAGCTCGTCGTCGCGGATGCTGATAGCAACCTTATCGAGAATATGCGCGGTGGCTTTGGCGCGGCGAATAATTACCGGCTCGCCCTCGGTCTGGCGATGGCTTTCGGTGTAGAGGACGGCGCGCTCAAGGGAGATTTCGCGCGGGTTGGCAAAGAGGGCCTCTTTCAGGCGCTGGATACGGGTAGTCATTTTTCTGGCTCCTGGCGATTAACCTGACGTTTTTTATGGCTTCTACGTTAGGCAAATGCGGGGCGGGGAGACAGAAGAGAATGGGGTGATTTACTGGATTATTGTGATCAAAAAGAAAAAATGAGATCTGAGTTTTGTCTTGGTGATAAACCAGATTGCCGGATGGCGGCTTCGCCTTATCCGGCCTACATCCAGCGCGGACCTGTAGGCCTGATAAGCGCAGCGCCATCAGGCGCGGCTAACGCAGCGAAGCAATCCAGTTCATAGCCAGCTCCGGCCAGGCGGCGGCGGGCAGCCCTTTGGCGCCGCGAATCCCAAACCCGTGCTTGCCTTCGGCAAACAGATGCAGTTCGGTCGGTACCTTATGTTCACGCAGGGCGTTGAACATCACCAGCGAGTTGTCGACCGGTACCGATGGGTCGTCCACCGCGTGCATCAGGAAGGTCGGCGGCGTCTGGGCGGTGACGTTCAGCTCCGGCGAATAGTGATTAATCTGCTCGGCGCTGGGCATGTCGCCAATCAGCGCTTTCCGCGAGCCGGGATGGGCAATGGCCTTATCCATTGAAATGACCGGATAGCCGAGCACCACGAAATCAGGTCGCGCGCTCTGCTTGTCGACCTCATCGACCGGGGCATAAACCGTCTCGCTATAGCGCGTCTCAAGGCTGGCTGCGACATGCCCACCGGCGGAGAAACCCATCACGCCGATTTTGTGTGGATCAATCTGCCATTCGGCGGCGCGGGCGCGCAGAGTACGCAGCGCCCGCTGAGCGTCGGCGAGCGGTGCATTGGCTCCTTCGGCGTGGCCGTCAGCGGGCATACGATAGGTCATGACGAACAGGGTGTAGCCTTTGGCGTTAAACGGCGCGGCTAAATCGCTGCCTTCTTTATCCAGCACCACGCGCTGGTACGAGCCGCCGGGCGTGACCAGCAGCGCCACGCCGTTCGGATGTTCTGGCGCATAAACGGTGATTTCCGGCGCGCGGATGCCGGTGACCGCGCGGTCGGGCAGGGTGGGATCTTTGCTGCGTTCGACCAGCGCGTAGCTGACCGGGCTGCTTTTAGCGCCAGGCGCTTCGCCGCCGGGCCAAATGGTAAAGGCAGGCAGGGCGGCAAAGGCCGTCTGCGCGGAGAATAATAGGGCAAGGGTAGCGGACAGAGGTAAGCGAATCATAAGCGTCTCCCGGAGAAAACGCTTGTTTATCATTCATTAAGACTGCAGAACGCGAAATGATTCACAAAACGGTGTTTCATAAAATAAGAAACGATGGGGAGGGAATGCGATGTCGTTAAAAGGGATATTCTTTTATGCCCTGCTTGCCCCCTCACCCTAACCCTCTCCCCATGGGGGAGAGGGGACTGAATGGCGCCGTCCGGGGGGGCGACGCCGTGGGCGGCGTTACATCAGCGCGTCTTTATCGATGCCCAGACGTTTCATGCGCGACAGCAGCGTGGTGCGCTTCAGCCCGAGACGCTGTGCGGCGCCTTTGGCCCCGGCCACCACGCCGTTGGTCTCTTTCAATACCCGAACAATCAGCTGGTATTCGTCTTCGCCGTCTTTCGCCGCTTCGGCCACCGGGGCCGGTTGTGGCTCATCGCCCGCGAATGCCAGCTCCGGCATCGATAGCTGTAATACGCTGCCGCGGGTCAGCAGCACCGCGCGTTCAATCACGTTTTCCAGTTCACGTACGTTGCCTGGCCACTCCATCTGGCTCAGCGTGCGCAGCGTTTCCGCCGGAATGCTGTCGATATTGCGCCCCAGACGGCGGGCGATTTTAAAGGTGAAGGCCTTCACCAGCAGCGGAATATCTTCCGGGCGTTCGCGCAGCGGCGGCAGGTGGATCGGGAAGACGTTGAGACGATAGTAAAGATCGCTACGGAATTCGCGATCCAGCACCATCTGTTTGAGATCGCGGTTGGTGGCGGCGATCAGGCGCACGTCGGTCTGGATCAGCTTGTTGCTGCCCAGACGTTCAAACTCCTGCTCCTGCAACACGCGCAGCAGTTTCGGCTGCAGTTCCAGCGGCATATCGCCCACTTCGTCAAGGAACAGCGAGCTTTTATCCGCCAGTTCGAAGCGACCAATGCGCTGGGCGCTGGCACCGGTAAACGCGCCGCGCTCGTGGCCGAACAGGTCGCTTTCCAGCAGGCCCGCTGGCATTGCCGCGCAGTTCATTTTCACCATCCGGCGGTTATTACGGCCGCTCAGGTTATGGATGGCGCGGGCAATCAGCTCTTTGCCGGTGCCGGTTTCACCGAGGATCAGCACCGTACTGTCGCTTGGGGCGACCATCTCAACCTGCTTGAGGACGTTGAACATCGCTTCGCTACGACCGATGATTTCGCCAAACTCGCCGTCGACATTATTGAGCTGTTCGGTCAGCGCCAGGTTTTCATCCACCAGACGCTCTTTCAGGCGGTGGATCTCCTGATAAGCAAGGGCGTTATCCACGGCGATGGAGACGCGTTCGGCAATCTGTTTAAGCAGCTTGAGGTTGGCGGCGCAGAAGACTTTTTCATCGCACTGGGCAAGCTTCAGCACGCCGAGCATCTGGTCGCCGGACATCAGCGGCAGCAGGCACAGCGTCTGGATTTTATCGTCCCACATCTCAAACAGCTGGCGCTCGTACGGGGCAAGTTTGTCCTGCTCGTTGAGGTTGAGCATCAGCATCTCTTTGCTTTTGAACACCCGCTCGGTCAGCGTGCCTGACTCGTTCACTTCGCTCTGATCGTGCACCGGATCGTTAACGTCGATGTAGTGCGTGGAGTAGATATTCAGTTTGCCCTTGCGGTTGCTGCGCAGCACCACGCTGATGGCGTCGATATTGAAGTAGTAGTGAATCTCTTTCGCCACCGCGCTAACCAGCTCGTCCATATCGAGGCGCGACAGCACGGCGTTGGTGATGGCCACCAGAATGCGGAAGTTATCGCGCTCGCGGCACAGCAGATCGTAATCGACGTTATTGGTCACCCGGCTTTGAATTTGCTCGGTCACCACGGCGACGATCTGCGTGAAAATGTGCAGACGCTGATACTCTTTCTCGGTCCACGGGCGGTCGTCCTGGCGGATAAATTCGCAGCCGCCAAAGATGCGCCCCTCCGCCGCCAGCGGCAGCAGACAATAGTGGCCAAACGGCTGATACAGCTCGCTGGCCGCCAGTTGCGGCCAGGCTTCGCTAAACTCAGCGTAGCTACAGTGGAGCGCGTCGGGACGAGAGAGCAGGCGTCGGACCGGGCCGTTTGCCAGCAGGTTATCGTCTTCGTAAGCGATTGGCCGACCGGCTTCACGCGTGGCGTGATAGCCCGCGCGGTGGTTTCCCGGCTGTAGCAGAACGATCGCCGCGCTGTCAGCCAGCGAAGACTGTTTCGCCAGTTGCGCCAGTGTTTCGCTCAGTGCCGCCAGATCGGGCTGTTGGAGAAGAGTCCGGGTGATATCGAACAGCCCTTGCTGACCGAGATCGCCCATCGGTGTATACGACATGTCACTTGCCCATAACTGCACCGCATAGGGTGCGATAAATAATAATAATAATAAAATGCAGACCTTGAGTGGTCTGTTAACAAATTCGCGGAAGCGGCTCGGCGTGAGGGAGATCCAGCGTGCGTTTCACGCCGTATAATCCGGCAACGCGTACTCCCCGGCGTTCGGTCACTTCGCCAATGATAGCGGCATTGCTGCCCAAAGGATGGGCGCGCAGTGCGGCCAGCACCTCTTCGGCCGCGTCGCGGCTGACGCCAATCACCAGTTTACCTTCATTGGCAAAGTTAAGCGCGTCAAGCCCCAATAATTCGCACACGCCGCGAACGGCGTCTTTGAGCGGCAGATGCTGCTCCTGAATTTCGACGCCAAAGCCGCAGCTGGCGGCAAACTCGTGGGCCACCGCGTTGACGCCGCCGCGGGTAGCATCGCGCAGCGCTTTGACGCCGGCAATTGGCCGCAGAGCTTGAATCAGCGGGGTGAGCACCGCGCAGTCGCTTTGCAGTTCGCCATCGAGGCCTAACTGTTCACGTAGATTAAGGATGGTTGCGCCGTGGTCGCCCAGGGTGCCGCTGACAATCAGCACGTCGCCCGGCGTCAGCGTTGCCGCACCCCAATGAATGTCGGCGGGAATCGCGCCCATCCCGGCGGTGTTGATAAACAGTTTATCCGCCGCGCCGCGACCGACAACCTTGGTGTCGCCAGTGACGATAGCAATGTCTGCCGCTTTGGCCGTTTCTGCCATGGTGTTCACCACCGCTTCCAGCGTCTCCAGCGGCAAACCTTCTTCGATAATAAATCCGCAGGAGAGATAACGGGGGACCGCGCCGCTGACCGCCACGTCGTTGGCGGTGCCGCAAATCGCCAGCTTGCCGATATTGCCGCCGGGGAAGAACAGCGGGTCAATCACATAGCTGTCGGTGGAAAACGCGAGGCGGTCGCCGTGCGCGGTCAATGACGCCAGCGACAGGCGCGCCTGATCTTCTTGCTCGGCCAGCCAGGGATTGGCGAAAGCCTTCATAAACAGGCTGTCGATGAGCTGTTGCATCGCCAGGCCGCCGCTGCCGTGGGCTAACTGGATAGTGTTCATGCTTCGGACTCCTGACTGCGATATTGATACCAGGCGGCGCACGCCCCTTCGGACGAGACCATCAGCGCGCCGAACGCGCTTTGCGGATTGCAGGTTGCGCCAAACAGCGGGCACTGGTGCGGTTTGCAGCGGCCGGTGAGCACGTCGCCGCAGCGGGCGCGCGGGTCGTCGCAGACGCGCTGAGGCTGCGGCTTAAAGTGGCTTTCGGCGTCAAAACGCTGATAGTCATTGGTCAGCTGTACGCCAGAATCGTTGATTAATCCCAGGCCGCGCCACTCGCTGTCGCCCTTGACCGTAAATACCTCGGCAATCGCTTTTTGCGCCAGCGCGTTGCCGTCGTTCGGCACTACGCGGCGATACTGGTTCTCGACGCGGCTCTCTTCGGCAATTTTCTGCTCCACCAGCATATTGACGCCCTGTAGCAGATCCACCGGCTCGAAACCCGCGACCACCAGCGGACGATGATAGTCGCTGGCGATAAAGCCGTAGGCGTGAGTGCCTATCACCATGCTGACATGACCCGGCGCGAGGAACGCATCGATGCCGTTATCCGGCTGATCCAGCAGGCTGCGCAGGGTAGGAATCAGCGTGATGTGCTGGCAGAAAAAGAAGAAATTCTCGACGTTCTGCGCCTTCGCCTGTTGCAGCGTAATGGCGGTGGTCGGCATGGTGGTTTCAAAGCCCAGACCAAAGAACACCACTTTGCGCGTCGGATTCTGCTGCGCCAGCTTGAGGGCGTCCATTGGCGAATAGACGATACGAATATCCGCGCCGCGTGATTTGGCCTGCATCAGCGAGCCGTTTTTCCCCGGCACGCGCATGGCATCGCCGAAGGTGCAGAAAATGACCTCCGGATGGCTGGCAATTTCAATACAGGTGTCGATGCGTCCCATCGGCAACACGCACACCGGGCAGCCCGGCCCGTGGATAAATTCGATGTTCTCCGGCAGCAGCTGGTCGAGACCGAATTTAAAAATCGCATGCGTGTGGCCGCCGCACACTTCCATGATGCGCAGTGGGCGTTCGGCGGTATAAGCCAGATGTTGCGCGCGGTTTTTCAGGTGGGCAATCAGCTGCATCACCTGTTCCGGCGCGCGGTACTCATCAACAAAACGCATTACCGTTCCTCGCCAAAGAGCAGGGCGCCAACGTCCGGCTCCACTTCAAACATATTTTCCAGCGCCGCGAGGGTGTCGCGCGCCTCTTCCTCATTGATGACGCTCATGGCAAAGCCGACGTGCACCAGCACCCATTGGCCGATACGCGATTCGCCGTTCTCATCCACCGCGCCGACTAGCGTCAGGTCGACGTCGCGCTTGATCCCGCAGACGTCCACTTTTGCCTGCACGCCGTCAATGGCGGAAATTTGTCCCGGAATGCCTATGCACATCGCTGCGTCTCCAGCCAGTTTAGCCAGGTGTCCATGCCTTCTCCGCTGGTGGCGGAGATGAGGATGATTTCAATATCCGGATTCACTTCACGGGCGCAGGCGAGGCACTTCTCAACGTCGAAGTTGAGGTACGGCAACAGGTCGACTTTATTGAGCAGCATCACCGAGGCGGCGGCGAACATATGCGGATATTTCAGCGGCTTGTCTTCGCCTTCGGTAACCGACAGCACCGCAACCTTATGGCGCTCGCCAAGGTCGAAGCTCGCCGGACACACCAGGTTGCCGACGTTTTCAATAAACAGAATCCCGTTGCTCTCGAGCGGCAGGCGCGGCGCGGCGTCGGCAATCATCTGCGCGTCGAGGTGGCAGCCTTTACCGGTATTGACCTGAATCGCTGGGGTGCCGGTGGCGCGAATGCGCGCGGCGTCGTTGACTGTCTGCTGGTCGCCTTCAATCACGGCGCAGGAGACGCGATCTTTCAGGCGCATCAGGGTTTCGGTGAGCAGGGTGGTTTTACCGGAACCGGGGCTGGAGACCAGATTCAGCACCAGCTGTTCGCGGGCGGCGAAGCGCGCGCGGTTGCGGGCGGCAATCTGGTTGTTTTTATCCAGCACGTCGATTTCGACTTCCAGCATCCGCCGCTGGCTCATGCCCGGCGCGTGAGTGCCCGCTTCGCCGTGGCCGTAGTGCAGATCGCCGTTATCGGCGGCCTGCGGCTGGAATTGTTGCGTTCTGACGCCGGTAATCGACAGGGCCGGACGGCCTGCCGGTGCGAAGGGGGCGCTGCGGAACAGTGAATGCGGATTACGTTCATCGCCCTCTATATAGAGGTTGCCTTCGGCACAACCACAGGTGGTACACATACTTTACTCCTGATCAATTTCAATTCGCTGAATCTGTAAACCGTCGTCGGCGACGATGCGCAGGTTGTCGCTGTTGCACTGTGGGCAACGGCGGACGTGTACCGACACGAGCTGGACATACTGCTGGCAGGATTCGCACCAGCACTCCGCCTCCTGCTCTTCGACGTGGAGTTTACAGCCTTCAGCCAGCGTGCCGCGGCACACCAGATCAAAACAAAAGGTCATTGCGCTCGTCTCTACACAAGAAAAAGCGCCGACCTTGATCCAGACGCCCGTCACGCGCTTCGCGCCGTTCTGTATCGCCTGTTGTTCAACAATTTCCAGCGCCCGCTGGCAGAGCGTGATTTCGTGCATAACGCCTCCCGTTTCTCTTAACTTGCAGACGTAATGCAATAACGATGCCAGAGATGTAAAAGCGTCGCGAAAGACTGTCGATGACGATGTCACCCTGACGAAATGACATGTCGTTAGCGGCATGTCATTTCTGGAAAATCAATAAAAATCAATATATTAAAAATATGGCATGAAATGTGCTTAGGAGGCTTGTTTCTATTAACCGGGTAACCGACATGACTATTTGGGAAATTAGCGAGAAGGCCGACTACATCGCCGATCGTCACCGCCGCCATCAGGATCAATGGCGTGTGTACTGTAACTCTCTGGTTCAAGGGATCACATTGTCAAAAGCGCGTCTGCATCACGCGATGAACTGCGCACCGGAGAAAGAGCTGAGCTTCGTGCTGTTCGAACATTTTGTGGTCTCCGTCAGCCTGTCAGGCGGCTTTAACAGCCACACCGTTGAGTACTACGTGGAAACGCGGGATGGCCTGAATAAAGAGTGCGTTGCGCGCGCCGAGCTGAACGCCAGCGGCTTTATTGATGGCACCATCAATATCCGCGATCGCGAGCAGGTGCTGGAACACTACCTGGAAAAAATTTCGCCGGTATACGACACCCTGTATGCGGCGCTGGAGAGCGACAGCCCGGTTAATTTCGGCGGCCTGGCGCAGCAATCTCATCAGGCTTCCATCGCCTGAATTATCGGTGTGTCGACGGGTGTCGAAATGACACCTGCTCTGCATGATTTCGTCAAAAATGACTGTCACCTGAGGAAGACCTGGTGAATCGTTTTGTAATTGCTGACTCTACCCTCTGTATCGGTTGCCGCACCTGCGAAGCAGCCTGCTCGGAAACGCATCGCCACCATGGCCTGCAATCGATGCCGCGGCTCAGAGTAATGCTCAATGAAAAAGAATCCGCGCCACAGTTGTGCCACCAATGTGAAGACGCGCCGTGCGCCGGAGTATGCCCGGTAAATGCCATTAACCGCGTCGATGGCGTCGTACAGCTTAACGAAAGCCTGTGCGTCAGCTGCAAACTGTGCGGCATCGCCTGCCCGTTTGGGGCGATTGAATTTTCCGGTAGCCGCCCGCTGGATATCCCGGCGAACGCCAACACGCCGAAAGCGCTGCCTGCGCCGCCTGCTCCGGCTCGCGTCAGTACCCTGCTGGACTGGGTACCGGGCGTACGCGCTATCGCGGTGAAATGCGACCTGTGCCATTTCGATGAGGAAGGCCCGGCCTGTATCCGCACCTGTCCGACGAAAGCGCTGCATCTGGTCAACAACATGGATATCGCCCGCGTCAGCAAACGCAAACGTGAGCTGACCTTCCACACCGATTTAGGCGATCTGTCGCTGTTTCAGGCGCAACAAGGAGAGGCGAAATGAGCGTGATGACCTTAATCAATAGCGCGGTGGCGTGGTTTGCCTTCGCCGCGGTGCTCTCCTTTTTGCTGTCGTTTAAAAAATCGCTGAGCGGGTTTATCGCCGGGATTGGCGGCGCGCTGGGCAGCGTTTGCGCGCTGCTGGCCGGGGTGCAGGTGCTGATTCACGCCTTTCCGGTGATGGGCCATCTGTCGCTGGTGCACTACAGCGTGCTGGTCACGCCGCTGAACGCGGTCTGGCTGATTGCGCTTGGCCTGTGCGGACTGTTTGTCAGCCTCTACAACATCGACTGGCATCGCCACCCGAAAGTGAAAAACAACGGTCTGCTGGTGAACGTGCTGCTGGCGGCGGCTGTCTGTGCGATTGTCGCCAGCGGCTTCGGCTCGCTGGTGGTGATGGCGGAAATTATGGCGCTGTGCGGCGCGTTCCTTACCGGCTGCGCCTCCTCCGGCAAACTGTGGTTTGCGCTGGGCCGTCTGGGCACCATTCTGCTGGCGATTGCCTGCCTGCTGCTGTGGCAGCGTTACGGTACGCTGGATCTGGTGCTGCTGAACGAACGTGCGCAGCAACTGCCGGTCGGTTCTGACATTTGGGGGCTGTGCGTGCTGGGCTTTGGCCTGTTGGCGGGCATTATCCCGCTGCACGGTTGGGTGCCTTCGGCGCATGCTAATGCCAGCGCACCGGCCGCCGCGCTGTTTTCGACCGTGGTGATGAAAGTGGGTCTGCTCGGCATTCTCACCGTCTCGCTGCTGGGAGATGCTCAGCCGCTGTGGTGGGGCATTGCCCTGTTGGTGCTGGGGATGATCACCGCGTTTGTCGGCGGATTGTACGCGCTGATGGAGCACAACATTCAGCGCCTGCTGGCGTACCACACTCTGGAAAACATCGGCATTATCCTGCTGGGTCTGGGCGTTGGCGTCACCGGTCTGGCGCTGCAACAGCCGGTGATGGTGGCGCTGGGCCTGGTCGGTGGTCTGTACCATCTGCTTAACCATAGCCTGTTTAAAACCACGCTGTTCCTCGGCGCGGGGGCGGTCTGGTTCCGTACCGGCCATCGCGACATCGAAAAGCTGGGCGGGATTGGCAAGCGTATGCCGATGATCTCGCTGGCGATGCTGGTGGGCCTGATGGCGATGGCTGCGCTGCCGCCGCTGAACGGCTTTGCCGGTGAGTGGGTTATCTATCAGTCCTTCTTCAAACTGAGCACCAGCGGGGCGTTTATTGGTCGTCTGCTGGGGCCGTTGCTGGCCGTTGGCCTGGCGATTACCGGCGCGCTGGCGGTGATGTGTATGGCGAAAGTCTACGGCGTCACCTTCCTTGGCGCACCGCGTACTAAAGAGGCAGAAAACGCCTGCTGCGCGCCGCTGCTGATGGCAATTAGCACCGTAGTGATGGCGCTGCTGTGCATCGTGGGCGGTGTCGCCGCACCGTGGCTGCTGCCGCTGCTGAGTACTGCCGTGCCGCTGCCGATGGCGACCGCGCATACCGTGGTTTCTCAGCCGATGATTACCCTGCTGCTGATTGCCTGCCCGCTGCTGCCGTTCATCATTCTGGCGCTGCTCAAAGGCAACCGCCTGCCAAGCCGTTCTCGCGGCGCGGCGTGGGTCTGTGGCTACGACCACGAACAGTCAATGGTGATTACCGCGCACGGTTTTGCGATGCCGGTGAAACAAGCCTTTGCCCCGGTACTCAAACTGCGTAAATGGCTCAACCCGGTCTCTTTGGTACCGGGCTGGCAGAATGCGGCGGCGCCGCTGCTGCTGCAACGTCTGGCGCTGGTTGAACTGGCGGTGCTGGTCGTGATTGTCATCTCTCGAGGAGCCTGAACATGACGGTCTTATTTGCTTTATTGCAGGCGCTGGTGCTGTTCGCCGTCGCGCCGCTGCTCTCCGGTATTACCCGCGTGCTGCGCGCACGGTTGCATAACCGTCGCGGGCCGGGCGTGATGCAGGAGTATCGCGACATCATCAAACTGCTGGGCCGTCAGAGCGTTGGCCCGGACGCTTCCGGCTGGGTCTTCCGTCTGACGCCGTTTGTGATGGTTGGCGTAATGCTGACCATCGCCACCGCGCTGCCGGTGGTGACCGTAGCCTCGCCGCTGCCGGGTCTGGGTGACCTGATTACCCTGATCTATCTGTTTGCCGTTGCGCGTTTCTTCTTCGCGATTGCCGGTCTCGACACCGGTAGCCCGTTTACCGCCATTGGCGCCAGCCGTGAAGCGATGCTCGGCGTGCTGGTGGAGCCGATTCTGCTGCTCGGCCTGTGGGTCGCCGCGCTGGTGGCCGGTTCAACGCACATCAGCAATATCACCGACACCCTTTACCATTGGCCGGTCAGCCGCAGCATTCCGCTGGCGCTGGCCTTCTGCGCCTGTGCCTTCGCCACCTTTATCGAAATGGGCAAACTGCCGTTCGACTTAGCGGAAGCGGAGCAGGAGCTGCAGGAAGGCCCGCTCTCCGAGTACAGCGGCAGCGGCTTCGGCGTGCTGAAGTGGGGCATCAGCCTGAAACAGCTGGTGGTGCTGCAGATGTTCGTTGGCGTCTTTATCCCGTGGGGCCAGATGACCAGCTTTAGCATCGGTGGCCTGGTGATTGCCGTGATTGCCGCCATCGTCAAGCTGGTGGTCGGCGTGCTGATTATCGCCCTGTTCGAAAACAGCATGGCGCGTCTGCGTCTGGATATTACCGGTCGTATCACCTGGACCGGGTTCGGTTTAGCCTTTTTAGCCTTCGTCTCCTTGCTGGTGGCGTGATAAGAGAGTTTTGAGCATGTCTGAAGAAAAAGTGGGTCAACACTACCTCGCTGCGCTGCACCAGGCCTTCCCGGGCGTGGTGCTGGACGAAGCCTGGCAGACCAAAGACCAGTTAACGATTACCGTAAAGGTGAACTACCTGCCGGAAGTCGTCGAGTTTCTTTACTACCAGCAGGGCGGCTGGCTGTCGGTGCTGTTCGGCAACGATGAACGTAAACTGAACGGACACTATGCGGTTTACTACGTGCTGTCGATGGAGAAAGGCACTAAGTGCTGGATCACCGTGCGCGTGGAAGTGGACGCCAATAAACCGGAATACCCGTCGGTCACGCCGCGCGTGCCTGCTGCCGTTTGGGGTGAGCGTGAAGTGCGCGACATGTACGGTCTGATCCCGGTCGGCCTGCCGGACGAGCGTCGTCTGGTGCTGCCGGATGATTGGCCGGACGAGCTGTATCCGCTGCGTAAAGACAGCATGGACTACCGTCAGCGTCCGGCGCCGACCACCGACGCGGAAACCTACGAGTTCATCAACGAGCTGGGCAGCAAGAAGAACAACGTGGTGCCGATTGGCCCGCTGCACGTCACCTCCGATGAACCGGGCCACTTCCGTCTGTTCGTTGACGGCGAGAATATCATCGACGCCGACTACCGTCTGTTCTATGTCCACCGTGGCATGGAAAAACTGGCGGAAACCCGCATGGGTTATAACGAAGTAACCTTCCTGTCCGACCGTGTGTGCGGCATCTGCGGCTTTGCCCACAGCACCGCCTACACCACCTCCGTCGAGAACGCGATGGGTATTGTGGTGCCGGAACGCGCGCAGATGATTCGCGCCATCCTGCTGGAAGTGGAGCGTCTGCACTCGCACCTGCTGAACCTTGGCCTGGCGTGCCACTTCACCGGTTTCGACTCCGGGTTTATGCAGTTCTTCCGCGTGCGTGAAGCGTCCATGAAAATGGCGGAAATCCTCACCGGGGCGCGTAAGACCTACGGTCTGAACCTGATTGGCGGCATCCGTCGCGACTTCCTGAAAGATGACATGATCCAGACCCGTCAACTGGCGCAGCAGATGCGTCGCGACGTGCAGGATCTGGTGGATATTCTGCTGAGCACCCCGAACATGGAACAGCGCACCGTCGGTATCGGCCGCCTGGACCCGGAAATCGCCCGCGACTTCAGCAACGTCGGCCCGATGGTTCGCGCCAGCGGCCACGCCCGTGACACCCGCGCCGATCACCCGTTCGTGGGCTACGGTCTGCTGCCGATGGAAGTGCACAGCGAGCAGGGCTGCGACGTTATCTCCCGTCTGAAGGTGCGTATCAACGAAGTGTTCACCGCGCTGAACATGATTGACTACGGCCTTGATAACCTGCCGGGCGGCCCGTTGGCGGTGGAAGGTTTCACTTACATTCCACACCGCTTCGCGCTGGGCTTCTCTGAAGCGCCGCGTGGTGACGATATCCACTGGAGCATGACCGGCGACAACCAGAAGCTGTACCGCTGGCGCTGCCGTGCGGCAACCTACGCCAACTGGCCAACTCTGCGCTACATGCTGCGCGGCAACACCGTGTCCGATGCGCCGCTGATTATCGGCAGCCTCGACCCTTGCTACTCCTGTACTGACCGTATGACTGTGGTCGATGTGCGTAAGAAGAAGAGCAAGGTCGTGCCGTACAAAGAGCTTGAGCGCTACAGCATCGAGCGTAAGAACTCGCCGCTGAAATAATTGGGGCATTGCGTGGGGGATTTCCCCTCACCCCGACCCTCTCCCCAGAGGGGCGAGGGGGAAAGGGCAGATCGAGCGCGAACTGACTGACCGCGCCGATCGGTCCCCTCTCCCTTAGGGAGAGGGTTAGGGTGAGGGGAAAACCCCGCACGCAAGCTGGGAGCAACTATGTTTACCTTTATTAAAAAAGTCATCAAAACCGGCACCACCACGTCGTCTTATCCGCTGGAGCCGATGCCGGTAGATAAAAACTTCCGCGGCAAGCCGGAACACAATCCGCAGCAGTGCATCGGCTGCGCGGCATGCGTTAACGCCTGCCCGTCGAACGCGCTGACGGTGGAAACCGATCGCGCCGCAAATCAGCTGGCGTGGCAGTTCAACCTCGGTCGCTGCATCTTCTGCGGCCGCTGCGAAGAAGTGTGCCCGACGGCGGCGATTAAGCTGTCGCAGGAGTATGAGCTGGCGGTGTGGAAAAAAGAAGATTTCCTCCAGCAGTCGCGCTTTGATATCTGCAACTGCCGCGTGTGTAACCGTCCGTTTGCGGTGCAAAAAGAGATTGATTACGCCATTGCGCTGCTCAAGCACAACGGCGACAGCCGCGCGGAAAATCACCGTGAAAGCTTTGAGACGTGCCCGGAATGTAAGCGTCAGAAATGTTTGGTGCCTTCCGACCGTATTGACATGACTCGCCACATGAATGAGGCCATCTGATGAGCAACTTAATAGGGCCACGCGATGCCAACGGCATGCCAGTGCCGATGACGGTAGAGGAATCTATCGCCAGCATGAAAGCGTCGCTGCTGAAAAACATCAAACGTTCTGCCTACGTTTACCGCGTGGACTGCGGCGGCTGTAACGGCTGCGAGATTGAAATTTTTGCGACGCTTTCGCCGCTGTTCGACGCCGAACGTTTTGGCATTAAAGTGGTGCCGTCGCCGCGTCATGCCGACATTCTGCTGTTCACCGGGGCGGTGACTCGCGCCATGCGTTCGCCGGCGCTGCGCGCCTGGCAGTCTGCGCCGGATCCGAAAATCTGTATCTCCTACGGCGCGTGCGGCAACAGCGGTGGTATCTTCCATGACCTGTACTGCGTTTGGGGCGGCACCGACAAAATCGTACCGGTAGACGTGTATATTCCGGGTTGCCCTCCGACGCCTGCGGCGACGCTGTACGGCTTTGCCATGGCGCTGGGCCTGCTGGAGCAGAAAATCCACGCCCGCGCGCCGGGTGAGCTGGACGCCCAGCCTGCGCAACTGCTGCATCCGGACATGGTCCAACCGCTGCGTGTGCAGGTTGACCGCGCCGCGCGCCGTCTGGCGGGCTATCGCTACGGTCGTCAGATTGCCGACGACTATATGCTGCGTCTGGGCCAGGGGGATACCCAGGTTCAGCAGTGGCTGGAGACGGAAAACGATCCGCGTCTGACGGAAATCGTCACGCAGCTTAACCATGTAGTAGAAGAGGCACGTATTCGATGAGCGAACAGGTGGTGTTCAGTCAACTGAGCCGTAAATTTATTGATGAGAACGATGCGACGCCCGACGAGGCGCAGCAGGTTGTCTATTACAGCCTGGCGATTGGCCACCACCTCGGGGTCATCGACTGCCTCGAAGCCGCGCTGACCTGCCCGTGGGACGACTACCGGGCGTGGATCGCCACCCTGGAAGAGGGCAGTACGGCGCGACGTAAAATGGAAGGCGTGCCGAAGTACGGTGAGATTGTTATCGACAGCAACCATGTGTCGATGCTGGCCCACGCCTTTGATAAAGCGCGCGCCGTACAAACCACGCAGCAGCAGGAGTGGAGTCAGGCCATGCTCAATATGCTGCACGCGATTCATCAGGAGAGCGCCATCTATCTGATGGTGCGTCGCCTGCGTGACTGATTTTTGCAAGATTGAGGAATGAACATGACTGACGTTTTACTCTGTGTCGGCAACAGCATGATGGGCGATGACGGCGCGGGCCCGCTGCTGGCGGAAAAGTGCCTCGCCCAACCGAAAGGGGCGTGGGTGGTGATTGACGGCGGCAGCGCGCCGGAAAACGACATCGTCGCGATCCGCGAGCTGAATCCCGATCGTCTGCTGATTGTCGACGCCACCGACATGGGGCTGAATCCCGGCGAGATCCGCATCATCGATCCGGACGATATCGCCGAGATATTTATGATGACCACCCATAATATGCCACTGAACTACCTGGTGGATCAGCTGAAAGATGACGTGGGTGAGGTGGTTTTCCTCGGCATTCAGCCGGATATCGTCGGCTTCTATTACCCGATGACCGAGGCGATTAAAGACGCGGTCGAAGTGGTGTATCAACGGCTCGAAGGCTGGCAGGGGCACGGCGGCTTTGCGCAGCTGGAAGCGGAGGATGAGGCGTAATCCGCTCCTCATCCTGGCCCTCTCCCGGTCCGGAGAGGGCTCTATTCACCCAGATGTGCGGCAATGTAGCGCTGATAGCGATTGGCCTTCAGATAGGTTAAGTCCACCAGTACCAACCCATCCACGCAGTTGTTAAAGTCCGGGTCGCTGCCAAAATCGATAAACTGTACGCCGCCCGGTTCGCAGACTTCGGAATATTGTTTGTAGAGCGGCGGAATGCCGCAGCCAAGGTTGCCGAGCAGGGACTTTAGCCGGGTCAGGTCTTCGCTATAATCTTCGCCGCTAAACCGCGCCAGCACGTCGGGTAACGACGCCGGGTACGGGCGGCGCGATTCTGCCAGCGGATGCGTTGCCGGAAACCACAGGCGGTAGAAGGCAACCAGCAGGTCGCGCGCCGCCGGTGGCATCCCACCGGAGATAGAGACCGGACCGAACAGGTAACGGTAGTGCGGATAGCGCGCCAGATACGCGCCGATGCCGGACCACAGGTAGTCCAGCCCACGGCGTCCCCAGTAGCGCGGCTGAATGAAGCTGCGTCCCAGTTCAATACCGTGTTGCAGAATATCATCCATCCGCTCATCGTAGTGGAACAGACTATAGCTGTAGATGCCGTCCAGCCCACGTTTTTCCAGCTGCATGGCGGTAGGGATAAAGCGGTAGGCGCCGACGATTTCCAGATCTTCTTCATCCCATAGAATCAGATGCAGATAGTCGTCGTCATAACCGTCAACGTCGCGGCGTTTGCCGCTACCTTCACCGACTGCGCGGAAGGCGATTTCACGCAAACGGCCCAGTTCGCGCAGCAGCGGCGCATCTTCCTGGCCGTTACGTTGCCATAAATAGATCATTTTCCCGTCCGCCGTGCGCCCCAGACATTCCGCCTGGTTGAACTCGCGCTTAAGCAACGCGCGCGCCTCCGGGCGAGCAATCGCGCTTTCGGTTTTGAATAGGCCCGGCAGCCCTTTGCCTAACCGCTGGACGTGGCGATAGCACCGGTCTGTCATTTCACGCGGCGTGGACTGCGGATTAAACCAGGCGGACCACGAAATTTGTTCACCAAGCGTTAACGGCAGGCTGCTGTTACGGCGACGGAACATCTGCTGCATCAGTAGCAGCAGCGGCAGGTTTTGCGACATCAGCGTGCTGGCGTAAAACAGCGCACTGTTGCGCGCATCAATCCACGCTGGCAGCAGCGGGGCGCGGTATTTCGCCGCCAGCTTGATAAAACCGGAGTGCCATTTTTTATCGCGAATGCCGCGACGCGTCAGGCGCGACACTTCGCCTGCCGGGAAGAAAATCAGCACGCCGCCGTTTTGCAACTGGCTGTCCATTTGCTGGAGCGCGGCTTTAGCGGTGCGACCGTTGATATTGTCCACCGGAATAAACAATGAGCTAAGCGGTTCAAGGTGCGTCAGCATCCGGTTGGTGACCACTTTAACGTCGCGGCGCACGCGGGAAACGGCGTAGAGCAGGGCCAGACCATCAAGCGTGCCGGTAGGATGGTTAGCGATGATCACCAGCGGACCTTGTTCGGGGATTTGTTCGAGACTGCGTAGTGGGAGATCGCAGTGGATATTGAGGTATTCCAGCACCTGTTCGACGGTATCCAGCCCTTTCAGGTGACGGTGGCGTGCCGCGAATTGTTGAAACTCTTCTTCATGCAGCAGTTTTCTCAGCACGCTCTTTTGCCAGGGGGCGGGCCTCGCCTCTGGCCACAGGTCGTCGATGACATTGTCGAGACTAAACATAGTGGCTCCTCCTCTGTCCTGCTGTGACAGTAGAAGGGGGAGATGTCGGTTAGATGGCAGTTTGGTGACGTTTTATGACAAAACGCCCCGCATTGCGGGGCGTTGGGGGGATTAACGCAGAATTTTCTTCTCGGCTAAATCGAGGGCGAAGTAGCTGAAGATGAGGTCCGCGCCCGCGCGTTTGATGGCGCCGAGGCTTTCCAGCACCACTTTCTCTTCGTCAATAGCGCCGGCCTGTGCGGCAAACTTAATCATCGCGTACTCGCCGCTGACCTGGTAGGCGCCAATCGGCAGCTCGGTGCGTTCACGGATATCGCGCAGGATATCGAGATAGGCGCCCGCCGGTTTGACCATCAGGCAGTCGGCGCCCTGGGCTTCGTCGAGCAGTGATTCGCGAATCGCCTCGCGGCGGTTCATCGGGTTCATCTGATAGGTTTTGCGATCGCCTTTCAGCGCGGTGCCGGCCGCTTCACGGAACGGGCCGTAGAAGGAGGAGGCGAATTTGGTGGAGTAGGACATGATCGCGGTATCGGTGAAGCCCGCCGCGTCCAGCGCCTGGCGAATAGCCTGCACCTGGCCGTCCATCGCCGCGGAAGGGGCGATAAAGTCGGCACCCGCCGCCGCCGCAACCACCGCCTGTTTGCCGAGGTTAGCCAGCGTCAGATCGTTGTCCACGCCGTGATCGCACAGCACGCCACAGTGGCCGTGAGAGGTGTATTCGCAGAAGCAGGTATCGGACATGACAATCATTTCCGGTACGGTTTGTTTGCAGATGCGCGACATACGCGCCACCAGACCGTCTTCTTTCCAGGCATCGCTGCCGGTGGCGTCGGTGTGGTGAGAGATGCCAAAGGTCATCACCGAGCGGATACCGGCGTTAGCAATGCGTTCAATTTCGCGCGCCAGATGTTTTTCTGGAATGCGCATCACGCCCGGCATGGCCTCGATGGCTTTGTAATCGTTGATTTCTTCTTCAACAAAGATCGGCAACACCAGGTCGTTTAAGCTCAGTGTTGTCTCTTCAAACATGGCGCGCAGCGCAGCGGATTTGCGCAGGCGACGGGGGCGATGGAGTAAGTCTGTCATGGTATGCCTGATGTTTGTGAAATAAGACCACTATTGTAACCGAATCAGGGTAAAGATGTTTTACTAAAGTGGTGGTTATGCTCATCGTACGGCCAGGCGGCATGGAACGCGACGAACGGATATTGCTTAATACCTCATGAGTGGAATGAATACTTAAT
>NZ_JANEWH010000067.1:0-25323 GCF_028069715.1 Kluyvera sp. Awk 3
CCGAACTCAGAAGTGAAACGCCGTAGCGCCGATGGTAGTGTGGGGTCTCCCCATGCGAGAGTAGGGAACTGCCAGGCATCAATTAGTGAAGAAGCCCATCCTGACGGATGGGCTTTTTTGCGTCTGTGCGAAATGAAAATGCAGTGAAATCCCGGGCGACAGCTGCTCTGGTCGCCCGGATGAGGCGTGTTAAGCCGACTCTGCTGATGCACCACAATAACGTAAATGCAGCAGCGGATAAGGTCTCCCATGATCGTCCGTCTCTGACCGCCCGGTCACGACAAACCCCATCTTCTGGTAAAACCCTACCGCCTGATCATTCTGCTCGTTCACGTCGGTGGTCAGGTCGGGGATCAGCGATAACGCATGTTCAACCAGCTTTCGTCCCACCCCGCTACCCCGAGCATCCGGATCGACAAACAGTGCCTCCAGATGGTGCTCTGACAGCAGCATGAATGCTAAAGGCACATTATTGGCATCTGCCGCCACCCAAAGCGGCGCTTCAGGTAAAAATGTCCGTACCTGTATCTCAATCTCCGCTCTATCCTGCGCGGACAAGAAATCATGCGTCGCATCCACCGAACGACACCATATTTCCACTAATCGTTCGCCTTCATGGCGCTGAGAACGTCGAATAATCACT
Source organism: Kluyvera sp. Awk 3 (assembly GCF_028069715.1). NCBI lineage: Bacteria > Pseudomonadati > Pseudomonadota > Gammaproteobacteria > Enterobacterales > Enterobacteriaceae > Kluyvera > Kluyvera sp. Awk 3. The sequence goes on from NZ_JANEWH010000067.1 coordinate 644, forward strand.
TCATTTACTCCCTTTCGAATCGTTTCCGCATTCTACCGCAATCGTAATTGAAACTTTCTCACCTTTAACATGCAGACTCGACATTTCACTGAATTCTGGGTATCGTTAGGTGTCTGGATGTCTAAACGTTTATACGTATGCTGTGAGGTAATAAGGTTATGCCGATTCGGGTGCAGGACGAGCTACCAGCCGTCAAGTTCTTGCGTGATGAGAACGTCTTTGTGATGACCACGTCGCGTGCTACAGGTCAGGAAATTCGTCCTCTGAAGGTGCTGATCCTGAACCTGATGCCAAAGAAGATAGAGACAGAAAACCAGTTCTTACGTCTGCTGTCAAACTCTCCGCTACAGCTGGATATTCAGCTACTGCGTATTGATGCGCGTGAATCGCGTAATACGCCAACTGAGCATTTGAACAACTTTTACTGTAATTTCGACGACATTCGCGACCAGAACTTCGATGGTCTGATCGTCACCGGCGCACCGCTGGGCCTGGTCGAATTTAATGATGTTGCCTACTGGCCGCAGATTCAGCAGGTGCTGGAGTGGGCTAAAGATCACGTCACATCGACGCTGTTTGTCTGTTGGGCGGTACAAGCCGCGCTGAATATTCTGTACGGGATTCCTAAGCAAACCCGCGACGACAAGCTTTCCGGTGTCTATGAGCATCATATTCTGCATCCTCATGCCCTGCTAACCCGCGGTTTTGATGATTCTTTCCTGGCGCCCCATTCGCGCTACGCCGACTTCCCTGCGAAGCTGATTCGTGATTTTACCGACCTGGAAATCCTCGCGGAAACCGCTGACGGCGACGCCTATCTGTTTGCCAGCAAAGATAAACGCATTGCCTTCGTAACGGGCCATCCGGAATACGATGCTCATACTCTGGCGAGTGAATATTTCCGCGATGTGGATGCCGGCCTGAGTCCGGAAGTGCCCTATAACTACTTCCCCAAAGATGACCCGCAAAACAAACCTCGTGCCACCTGGCGTAGCCACGGTAACCTTCTGTTTGCGAACTGGCTCAACTACTACGTCTACCAGATCACGCCATACGATCTGCGGAATATGAATCCAACGTTGGATTGATCCGCTACTCTTCACGATCCTAAAGCGTTTCAGCATGCTCAATCAGGCACCTTCGGGTGCCTTTTTTGTTTCCGAAATGCACCCCATACAGCCATAAATTTTTAATTCTAATCTAATCAATGTCTTGTAATTATTTTAATTTAAAAATGGAAATTGTTTTTGTTTTTTTAATTTTATTGATTAGGCTTAAAAACGTTGAGCGAAAACTACACAACGATCGTCCGCTCACCTGACGGGGAAACTATTCGGATCACTCACGAGGAGCTGCACCATGACACAACAAGCCACAACAACCGATGAACTGGCTTTTCTGAAGCCTTATGGCGAGCAGGAACAGCAGGTTTTAACTGCGGAAGCGGTGGAATTTCTGACCGAACTCGTGACCCGATTTACGCCAAAACGCAATAAGCTGCTGGCAGCGCGCATTCAGCAGCAACAGGATATTGACGACGGCAAGCTGCCAGATTTTATTTCGGAAACCGATTCCATTCGTAATGGCGATTGGCAGATACGCGGCATTCCAGCCGATCTGCAGGACCGCCGCGTTGAAATTACCGGCCCCGTTGAACGCAAAATGGTGATCAACGCCCTGAACGCTAACGTCAAAGTGTTCATGGCCGATTTTGAAGACTCATTAGCGCCGGACTGGAACAAAGTGATCGAAGGGCAGATCAACCTGCGTGACGCGGTCAATGGCACTATCAGCTACACCAACGAAGCAGGGAAAATCTATCAGCTCAAGCCGAACCCCGCGGTGCTGGTTTGTCGCGTACGCGGCCTGCACCTGCCGGAAAAACACGTCACCTGGCGCGGTGAAGCCATTCCGGGCAGCCTGTTTGACTTTGCGCTGTACTTTTTCCACAACCACAAAGCGCTGTTAGCCAAAGGCAGCGGTCCCTATTTCTACCTGCCGAAAACCCAGGCGTGGCAGGAAGCGGCCTGGTGGAACGATGTGTTCTGCTATGCCGAAGATCGCTTCAACCTGCCGCGCGGGACTATCAAAGCCACGCTGCTGATTGAAACCCTGCCAGCCGTGTTCCAGATGGACGAAATTCTCCACGCCCTGCGCGACCATATTGTTGGCCTGAACTGTGGTCGTTGGGATTACATCTTCAGCTATATCAAAACGTTGAAGAACCACCCGGACCGCGTTTTGCCGGATCGTCAGGTCGTCACCATGGATAAACCGTTCCTCAGCGCCTATTCACGGCTGTTGATTAAAACCTGTCACAAACGCGGCGCGTTCGCGATGGGCGGCATGGCGGCGTTTATCCCGCACAAAGATGCCGAGTGCAACGCGCAGGTGCTGAATAAGGTGAAGGCGGATAAATCACTGGAAGCCAATAACGGCCATGACGGTACCTGGGTTGCCCATCCTGGTCTTGCTGATACTGCCATGGCGGTGTTTAACGAGGTGCTGGGCGATCGCCCAAACCAGCTTTCTGTTTCCCGCGCCACCGACGCGCCGATTACCGCCGAACAGCTGCTGGCACCGTGCGACGGTGAACGCACTGAAGAGGGGATGCGCGCCAATATTCGCGTGGCGGTCCAGTACATCGAGGCGTGGATCTCCGGCAACGGCTGCGTACCGATTTATGGCCTGATGGAAGATGCGGCCACTGCCGAAATCTCCCGTACCTCTATCTGGCAGTGGATCCATCACCAGAAAACCCTCAGCAACGGCAAACCGGTAACCAAGCCGCTGTTCCGCCAGATGCTGGCGGAAGAACTGCAGGTAATTAAAGGCGAGCTGGGCGAAGCCCGCTTCAATGGCGGCCGTTTTGACGATGCCGCGCGCCTGATGGAGCAAATCACCACTTCCGACGAACTGATCGACTTCCTGACCCTGCCGGGCTACCGCCTGCTGGCGTAATTCACCACATAACAATATGGAGCATCTGCACATGAAAACTCGTACTCAACAAATCGAAGCATTACAACAAGAATGGACGCAGCCACGTTGGGAAGGCATCAAGCGCCCCTACAGCGCGGAGGAAGTGGTGAAACTGCGCGGTTCGGTCAACCCGGAGTGCACGCTGGCGCAGTTGGGCGCGGCCAGAATGTGGCGCCTGCTGCACGGTGAAGCGAAAAAGGGCTACGTTAACAGCCTTGGCGCGCTGACCGGCGGCCAGGCGTTACAGCAGGCGAAGGCGGGCATTGAGGCGATTTACCTCTCTGGCTGGCAGGTCGCGGCGGACGCGAACCTGGCGTCAAGCATGTACCCGGATCAATCGCTCTATCCTGCGAACTCAGTGCCTGCGGTGGTCGATCGGATCAACAACACTTTCCGCCGTGCGGATCAGATCCAGTGGGCGAACGGTATCGAGCCAAACGATCCGCGCTACGTTGATTATTTCCTGCCGATCGTTGCCGATGCGGAAGCGGGTTTCGGCGGGGTGCTGAACGCCTTTGAACTGATGAAATCGATGATTGCGGCCGGTGCAGCGGCGGTACACTTTGAAGATCAGCTGGCGTCGGTGAAGAAATGCGGTCATATGGGCGGCAAAGTGCTGGTGCCCACGCAGGAAGCGGTTCAGAAACTGGTCGCCGCACGTCTGGCGGCCGACGTGATGGGCGTACCGACCCTGCTGATTGCGCGTACCGATGCCGATGCGGCGGATCTCATCACCTCCGATTGCGACCCGTACGATAGCGACTTCATCACCGGCGAACGCACCAGCGAAGGCTTCTACCGTACTCGCGCAGGCATTGAACAAGCTATCAGCCGCGGCCTGGCGTATGCGCCGTACGCCGACCTGGTGTGGTGTGAAACCTCCACGCCGGACCTGGAACTGGCGAAGCGCTTTGCCGATGCTATCCACGCGAAATACCCTGGCAAACTGCTGGCCTACAACTGCTCGCCGTCGTTCAACTGGCAGAAAAAGTTGGACGACAAAACCATCGCCAGCTTCCAGCAGCAGCTGTCTGACATGGGCTACAAATACCAGTTCATCACACTGGCCGGTATCCACAGCATGTGGTTCAACATGTTCGACCTGGCGCACTCTTACGCGCAGGGCGAGGGGATGAAGCACTACGTTGAGAAGGTTCAGCAGGCCGAGTTCGCGGCGGCGAAAGATGGCTACACCTTCGTTTCTCACCAGCAAGAGGTGGGCACCGGCTACTTCGATAATGTCACCACCATTATCCAGGGCGGAACCTCCTCGGTGACCGCGCTGACCGGTTCGACCGAAGAATCGCAGTTTTGATTTATGCCCGGTGGCGCTGCGCTAACCGGGCCTACAACGCAATGTAGGCCGGATAAGCGAATGCGCCATCCGGCATGACTCGGTGCCGGATGGGGAAACATGATGACGCGAGGCCTGGAATTACTGATTGCGCAGACCATTTTGCAGGGATTTGACGCCCAGTACGGGCGTTTTCTGGAAGTGACTTCCGGCGCACAGCAACGGTTTGAACAGGCCGACTGGCATGCCGTGCAGCAGGCGATGAAAAGCCGTATCCATCTGTACGACCATCACGTGGGGTTGGTGGTCGAACAGCTGCGCTGCATTACCGATGGCAAAAGTACTGACGCCGATTTTTTGCTGCGCGTAAAGGCGCAGTACACCCGTTTGTTGCCGGATTACCCTCGCTTCGAGATTGCGGAGAGCTTTTTTAATTCCGTCTATTGCCGGTTATTTGACCACCGCTCGCTGAGTCCCGAGCGGTTATTTATTTTCAGCTCGCAGCCCGAGCGTCGCTTTCGCGCGATTCCCCGACCGCTCGCGAAGGATTTCTTCCCGGACGCTGGCTGGGAAGCGGTGATTTTCAAAATGCTCAGCGATTTACCCCTGCGTCTGCCCTGGCAGAATAAGTTTCGCGATGTGGGCTATATCATGGCGCATCTGAGCGAAACGCTGGACGTCGAGACGCTACGTCAGTCGCACCTGCAAATCGCTAATGAGCTGTTTTATCGCAACAAAGCCGCATGGCTAATCGGCAAGCTCATCACGCCGACCGGCACGCTGCCGTTTCTCATACCCATTCACCGCACCGAAGAAGGGGAGTTGTTCGTCGATACCTGCCTGACCACCACGGTTGAGGCCAGTATCGTCTTCGGTTTTGCCCGCTCCTACTTTATGGTGTACGCGCCGCTGCCTGCGGCTCTGGTGGAATGGCTGCGCGAAATTTTGCCGGGCAAAACCACCGCCGAGCTCTATATGGCGATTGGCTGTCAGAAGCACGCCAAAACCGAAAGCTATCGTGAATACCTGAACTACATCGCTAACGCCAATGAACAATTTATTGAAGCGCCGGGCATTCGCGGCATGGTGATGCTGGTGTTTACGCTGCCGGGCTTCGACCGGGTGTTTAAAGTCATAAAAGACAAGTTTGCCCCGCAAAAAGAGATGTCCGCCGCGCACGTCCGCGCCTGCTACCAGTTGGTGAAGGAACATGACCGTGTCGGGCGGATGGCTGATACTCAGGAGTTTGAAAATTTCGTGCTGGAAAAACGGCAGATAGATCCGGCGCTGATGGCGCTTTTGTTGCAGGAAGCGCCGGAAAAGATCGTCGACATGGGCGATAAAATTGCCATTAGCCATCTGTATATTGAACGGCGGATGGTGCCGCTCAATCTCTGGCTGGAACAGGTAGAAGGGCAACCGCTACGCGACGCGATTGAAGAATACGGCAACGCTATCCGCCAGCTTGCTGCCGCCAATATCTTCCCAGGCGACATGCTGTTTAAGAATTTCGGCGTCACCCGGCACGGACGCGTGGTGTTCTACGATTATGACGAGATTTGTTATATGACGGAGGTAAACTTCCGCGATATACCGCCGCCGCGCTATCCGGAGGACGAGCTAGCGAGCGAGCCCTGGTACAGCGTGTCGCCGGGCGATGTGTTCCCGGAAGAGTTTCGCCACTGGCTGTGCGCCGACCCGCGCATCGGGCCGCTGTTTGAAGAGATGCACGCCGACCTGTTTAGCGCCGACTACTGGCGTGGCCTACAGACGCGCATTAAAAATGGGCACGTGGAGGATGTTTATGCCTACCGCCGCCGCCAGCGGTTCAGCGTGCGCTATGAAACCGACCGTAGGCCGGATAAGGCGCTTTCGCCGCCATCCGGCGAGGTGCGCCGATCTGCCTGATGGCGCTACGCTTATCAGGCCTACCGAAGATGCCCCAACGGGGCATTTTGTTTATCGAATCCCGCCGTAGGCCAGCGTCACCTCTTTCGCCGCTTTAATCACCATCGCGCCAAACTCGGTCACGCGGTCATCGGTAATGCGGGAAATCGGCCCGGAAATCGAGATAGCGGCAAACGGCTCGCGGTGCTCATCATAAATGCATGACGCCACGCAGCGCAGGCCCAGCGCATGCTCTTCATCGTCAAATGAATAGCCGCGCTTGCGCGTCTGGGCCAAATCGTCTTTCAGATGCAGCGGCGACACCAGCGTCGCATGCGTATAAGCGTGCAGCCCTTTGCGGTGCAGCAGACTGGTGACTTCTTCTTCACTCAACTGGGATAAAAACGCTTTGCCGGCGCCGGAGGCGTGCATTGGCAGTTTGCCGCCGATCGGCGCGGACATGCGCATCAACTGCGTACACTGCACCTGATCGATAATAATCGCCTGATGATCGCTCTTATCGAGCACCGCCAGATTGACCGTCTCGCCGGAGTCTTCCATCAGCTGGCGCAGAATCGGGTGCACAATCGCCAGCAGATTACGGCTTTGCAGGAAGCTGCTGGCGACGATAAACGCATGCGCGCCCACCGCCCAATGGCCGAGTTCACCAACCTGACGCACGAAGCCTAACTGCTGCATGGTGGTGAGTAAACGGTGCGTGGTGGAGTTAGGAAGGCCAGCCTGCTGCGCCAGTTCGGTGAGCGCCACGCTGCTGTGTGATTCCGCGATCCACTCTAACAGTTTGAGGCCGCGGGTGAGCGACTGCACCTGGCCCGTTGCGGCGGCGGCAGTTGCCGGGGCGGGTTTTCTACCGCGTTTTGCAGGAACGTTGGCGACCATCGCGACTCCTTTCTGTATCGTGGAAATTATTTTCGTTTTTATTGATTATAATACAACCGTTCGTCTTACTGCTCCGATGAGTCATGCTGAACATGTCTCATGTAGACCGTTGTTCTCTTTTCCGCCACCCCGCTTTATGCCAGTATGGTCTATTGCCTATTTGGGTCTGGATTTCGTAGAGCGGTGTCGGGAGTGCCTGTGAGCAGCAAAGTGGAGCAACTGCGTGCGCAGTTAAATGAACGTATTCTGGTTCTGGATGGGGGCATGGGCACCATGATCCAGGGCTATCGTCTGAGCGAGCAGGACTTCCGCGGCGAACGCTTCGCCGACTGGCCTTGCGACCTGAAGGGAAACAACGACCTGCTGGTGCTCAGCAAGCCGGAGGTGATCGCGGCTATCCATCACGCCTACTTCGAGGCGGGGGCGGATATCATCGAAACCAACACCTTCAACTCCACCACTATCGCCATGGCCGATTACCAGATGGAATCGCTGTCGGCGGAAATCAACTTTGCGGCGGCGAAGCTGGCGCGCGCGGCGGCCGATGAATGGACAGCGCGTACGCCGAACAAACCGCGCTACGTCGCGGGCGTGCTCGGCCCAACCAACCGTACGGCGTCTATCTCGCCCGACGTCAATGACCCGGCGTATCGCAACATTACTTTTGATCAGCTGGTGGCCGCCTATCGCGAATCCACCAAAGCGCTGGTGGAAGGTGGCAGCGACCTGATCCTGATTGAAACCGTCTTCGACACCCTCAACGCCAAAGCGGCGGTGTTTGCGGTGAAAGAAGAGTTTGAAGCGCTGGGCGTTGATCTGCCGATCATGATTTCCGGCACCATTACCGACGCTTCTGGCCGTACGCTCTCCGGCCAAACCACGGAAGCGTTCTACAACTCCCTGCGTCATGCCGACGCGCTAACTTTCGGCCTCAACTGCGCCCTCGGCCCGGATGAGCTCCGCCAGTACGTGCAGGAGCTGTCACGCATTGCCGAATGCTACGTCACCGCGCACCCGAACGCCGGCCTGCCGAACGCTTTCGGCGAGTACGACCTCGACGCCGACACCATGGCAACGCAAATCCGCGAATGGGCCGAAGCGGGCTTCCTCAACGTGGTTGGCGGCTGCTGTGGCACCACGCCGGAGCATATTGCGGCGATGAGCCGGGCGGTGGATGGCTTGCCACCGCGTAAGCTGCCAGAGATTGCGGTCTCCTGCCGTCTGTCCGGCCTGGAGCCGCTGAATATTGGCGACGACAGCCTGTTTGTGAACGTCGGCGAACGTACCAACGTCACCGGCTCGGCGAAGTTTAAGCGCCTGATCAAAGAAGAGAAATACAGCGAAGCGCTGGATGTCGCCCGTCAGCAGGTGGAAAGCGGCGCGCAGATTATCGATATCAACATGGATGAGGGGATGCTCGACGCTGAAGCGGCGATGGTGCGCTTCCTCAACCTGATTGCCGGCGAGCCGGATATCGCCCGCGTGCCGATTATGATCGACTCCTCGAAATGGGAAGTTATCGAAAAAGGGCTGAAGTGCATTCAGGGTAAAGGCATCGTGAACTCCATCTCAATGAAAGAGGGCGTAGAGCCGTTTATTGAGCATGCGAAAAAAGTCCGCCGCTACGGCGCAGCCGTGGTGGTGATGGCTTTTGACGAAGTGGGCCAGGCCGACACCCGTGAACGCAAAATTGAGATTTGCCGTCGCGCCTACAAGATTTTGACTGAAGAGGTGGGCTTCCCGCCGGAAGACATCATTTTCGACCCGAATATCTTTGCCGTCGCCACCGGTATTGAAGAGCACAACAACTACGCGCAGGACTTTATCGGCGCCTGTGAGGACATCAAACGCGAGCTGCCGCACGCGCTGATTTCCGGCGGCGTGTCTAACGTTTCCTTCTCGTTCCGCGGCAACGACCCGGTACGTGAAGCTATCCACGCGGTATTCCTCTACTACGCCATTCGCAACGGCATGGACATGGGCATCGTCAACGCCGGACAGCTGGCTATCTACGACGACCTTCCCGCCGAACTGCGCGATGCGGTTGAAGACGTGATCCTCAACCGCCGTGAAGACGGCACCGAACGTCTGCTGGAGCTGGCCGAGAAATACCGCGGCAGCAAAACCGACGAAGCTGCCAACGCCCAGCAGGCGGAATGGCGTAGCTGGGACGTGAAAAAGCGTCTCGAATACTCGCTGGTGAAGGGCATTACCGAATTTATCGAACTCGACACCGAAGAGGCGCGCCAGCAGGCTGAACGCCCGATTGAAGTGATCGAAGGGCCGCTGATGGACGGCATGAACGTGGTCGGCGACCTGTTTGGCGAGGGCAAAATGTTCCTGCCGCAGGTGGTGAAATCGGCCCGCGTAATGAAGCAGGCGGTGGCCTACCTCGAACCGTACATTGAAGCCAGCAAAGAGAAAGGTTCCAGCAACGGCAAGATGGTCATCGCCACGGTGAAAGGCGACGTGCACGATATCGGTAAAAATATCGTCGGCGTGGTGCTGCAGTGCAACAACTACGAAATTATCGATCTCGGCGTGATGGTGCCAGCGGATAAAATCCTCAAAACGGCGAAAGAGGTGAACGCGGATCTGATCGGTCTCTCTGGCTTGATTACGCCGTCGCTGGATGAAATGGTCAACGTGGCAAAAGAGATGGAGCGCCAGGGCTTCACCATCCCACTGCTCATTGGCGGCGCGACAACGTCGAAAGCGCACACGGCGGTGAAAATTGAGCAGAACTACAGCGGCCCGACGGTTTACGTGCAGAACGCTTCGCGTACCGTCGGCGTGGTAGCGGCGCTGCTCTCCGACACTCAGCGCGACGATTTTGTTGCCCGTACGCGCAAAGAGTACGAAACCGTACGTATCCAGCACGGGCGTAAGAAACCGCGTACCCCGCCGGTCACGTTAGCCGCGGCGCGGGAAAACGATCTCGCGTTTGACTGGGAAAGTTACACCCCGCCGGTCGCACATCGTTTAGGCGTGCAGGAAGTCGAGGCCAGCATCGAAACGCTGCGCAACTATATCGACTGGACGCCGTTCTTTATGACCTGGTCGCTGGCCGGGAAGTATCCGCGCATTCTTGAAGATGAAGTGGTGGGGGAAGAGGCGAAGCGCCTGTTCAAAGACGCCAATGAGATGCTGGACCAGTTGAGCGCCGAGAAATCCCTCAACCCGCGCGGCGTCGTTGGCCTGTTCCCGGCTAACCGCGTGGGCGATGACGTGGAAATCTATCGCGATGAAACGCGTTCGCAGGTGCTGACCGTGAGCCGTCATCTACGCCAGCAGACCGAGAAAGTGGGTTTTGCCAACTACTGTCTGTCGGACTTCGTGGCGCCGAAAACCTCCGGCAAAGCGGACTATATCGGTGCCTTCGCCGTTACCGGCGGGCTGGAAGAAGATGCGCTGGCCGAGGCGTTTGAAGCGCAGCACGATGATTACAACAAGATCATGGTGAAGGCGATTGCCGACCGCCTGGCGGAAGCCTTTGCCGAGTACCTGCACGAGCGCGTGCGTAAGGTTTACTGGGGCTATGCGCCGAACGAAAACCTGAGCAACGAAGAGCTGATTCGCGAAAACTACCAGGGCATTCGCCCGGCGCCGGGCTACCCGGCCTGTCCGGAGCACACCGAAAAAGGCACCATCTGGGAACTGCTGGACGTGGAAGCCCACACCGGCATGAAGCTGACGGAATCCTTCGCCATGTGGCCCGGTGCATCGGTTTCCGGCTGGTATTTCAGCCACCCGGATAGCAAGTACTATGCGGTCGCGCAGATTCAACGCGATCAGGTTGAGGACTACGCGCAGCGTAAAGGGATGAGCGTAGCGGAAGTGGAGCGCTGGCTGGCACCAAACCTGGGTTACGATGCCGACTGATTCACAGAATCGTCATCTTTCCTTACAACTAACAGGGCGCTCTATGAGCGCCCTGTCTCTTTATTGCGCGTAAACCCTTATACTGGAAGAAGGTTCGCGAGCGCGGTTTGCCTGTTAAGCGCAGCGCCATCTGGCATGATGTCAGTCTAACGAACCTCAGGAACCTATAACGATAAGGAGAAGCTGATTCCGTGTTAACTCTGCTACACCTGCTTTCCGCCGTCGCGCTGTTGGTGTGGGGTACCCATATTGTGCGCACCGGCGTGATGCGTGTATTTGGCGCGCGTCTGCGTACCGTGCTCAGCCGCAGCGTGGAGAAAAAGCCGCTCGCCTTCTGTGCGGGTATCGGCGTTACCGCGCTGGTACAAAGCAGCAATGCCACCACTATGCTGGTGACATCCTTTGTTGCCCAGGATCTTGTGGCCCTGACGCCCGCGCTGGTGATCGTGCTTGGCGCCGACGTGGGGACCGCGCTAATGGCGCGTATCCTGACCTTCGATCTCTCGTGGCTGTCGCCGCTGCTGATTTTTATCGGCGTCACCTTCTTCCTGGGCCGCAAGCAAACCCGCGAAGGGCAGTTGGGCCGCGTGGGTATCGGTCTGGGGCTGATTCTGCTGGCGCTGGAGCTGATTGTGCAGGCGGTCACGCCAATCACTCAGGCCAACGGCGTGCAGGTCATTTTTGCTTCGCTGACCGGTGATATTCTGCTGGATGCGCTGATTGGCGCCGTGTTCGCCATCATCAGCTACTCGAGCCTGGCCGCCGTGCTGCTGACCGCCACGCTGACCACCGCCGGGGTCATCTCCTTCCCGGTGGCGCTGTGTCTGGTGATTGGCGCCAACCTGGGTTCGGGACTGTTGGCCATGCTCAACAACAGCGCCGCTAACGCCGCCGCCCGCCGTGTGGCGCTGGGTAGCCTGCTGTTTAAGCTGGTGGGTAGCCTGATTATTCTGCCGTTCGTCCACGTGCTGGCGACCACGATGCAGAAGCTGCCGCTGGCGGAATCCGAACTGGTTATCTACTTCCACGTTTTCTACAACCTGATCCGCTGTGTGGCGATGGTGCCGTTTGCCGAGCCCATGGCGCGTTTCTGTAAACGCCTGATCCGCGATGAGCCAGAGCTGGAAGCGCACCTGAAGCCCAAACATCTGGATGTTACCGCACTTGATACCCCCACGCTGGCGTTGGCTAACGCCGCACGTGAGACGCTGCGCATTGGTGATGCCACCGAGCAGATGCTGGACGGGCTAAAGAAGGTGATGCACGGCGAACCGCGCGAAGAGAAAAACCTGCGCAAACAGGCGGATGATATCAACGTGCTCTACACCGCCATCAAGCTCTACCTGGCGCGAATGCCGAAAGACGAGCTGGCGGAAGAGGAGTCCCGGCGCTGGGCGGAGATTATCGAAATGTCGCTGAACCTTGAACAGGCCTCCGATATCATTGAACGGATGGGCAGCGAGATTGCCGACAAGTCGCTGGCCGCGCGCCGCGCCTTCTCGGTTGAGGGGCTGAAAGAGCTGGAAGCGCTCTATGAACTGCTGCTGAGCAACCTTCAGTTGGCGATGTCGGTGTTCTTCTCCGGCGATGTCACCAGCGCCCGCCGTCTGCGTCGCAGTAAACACCGTTTCCGTATTCTGAACCGCCGCTACGCGCACGCGCACGTCGATCGTCTGCATCAGCAGAACGTACAAAGTATTGAAACCAGCACCCTGCATCTGGCGCTGCTGGGGGATATGCAGCGTTTGAACTCGCTGTTCTGTTCGGTGGCTTACAGCGTGCTGGAGCAGCCGGATGAAGACGATGAGCGCGACGATTACTAGCCTAAACCCGGCCTCGGCTGGGCGACCTTGTAGGCCGGATAAGGCGTTCACGCCGCCATCCGGCAATGTGCGCCGAATAGCCTGATGGCGCTGCGCTTATCAGGCCTATGGTTTGTAGCCCGGGCGAGGCGTTTACGCCGACCCCGGGTTTATGGCTCAGAAGCGGTGCCCTTCCTCCAGCGCTACGGCTTCCTCACCCGCTTTAAATACGTAGGTCGTGCGCGGCCCGCCAAGCGTCGCCTCGCCGTTAGCCACCTCAATCCAGTTGCCTTCCGGCAGACCAATCACCGTTAACTCCGGCGCGACAACCAACAGCTCGCGAATGCGCTGTTCGCGGGTTTCGCCTTTATGCCCTTCGGGCAACGCATTGGTAAAGTGCGGGTTAATCTGTAGCGGGAACAGACCGAGCGCGTCAAAGCCCTGCGGGTCGACAATGGGCATATCGTTGGTGGTGCGAATGGTCGGACAGGCGAGGTTAGCGCCCGCGCTCCAGCCGATATACAGCGCCCCGCGTTTGACCACGTCGACAATCGGAGCCAGTAGCCCGCGCTGACGGCTCTCTTTGAGCAACTGGAAGGTGTTGCCGCCGCCGACAATGACCAGCTCGGCGTTTTCAATCGCTGAAACCGGATCGGCCACGGTATGAATGCCGGTGACCGATACGCCCAACGGCGCCATCACGGCCGCGGTTTTCGTGGTGTATTCATCCCAGGTCTGCGTCACGCCAGCAAACGGAATAAACACCGCGCGACGGCGGCCATTGAGCCGCGCCTCAATCAGCGGCAGCGCGTGTTCCAGCCAGGCTTTGCCCGGCAGCGTTGAGTTACTCAGCAGAAGCAGTTCCATCATTTCTCCCATTCATTAGAAAATTATCAATCGACGCAGGATGTTACCATCCTGAGCCCGATCGCTTACTGATGCAGTTCACGATGTTGCAGTAGATAGTCTGGAAGACGCCTCGCAGATTGTCATTGTGACCCATGCCGTACCTGGATCGTTGATTTATTCTCCTGCTAAACAATGGCTATTTATACCTATATGGATATAATCAGGAGGCGGGATGGCAAAACCGCTTTATTGGGTTGGGCAGTCCAGAAAGGATCTGCGAATGATGCCCGAACATGTACAGGATACGTTTGGTTTTGCGTTATGGCTTGCTCAGCAGGGGAAACAACATCCCCAAAGTAAACCTCTGAAAGGGTTTGGTAGCGCAGGCGTGATCGAGGTTGTCGAGGATTTTCACGGTAATACCTGGCGCGCGGTTTACACCATAAAATTCAGAGGGGCGGTATACGTACTGCACGCTTTCCAGAAAAAGTCTTCGTCGGGTAAAGCAACGCCCAAGCCTGACATCGATCTTATTTACCAACGGCTAAAGGCCGCTCAGCGACACGCGCAGGAGAGTTTAAATGGCACATGAAGTCAAAATGAGTCGCGGCAATATCTATGCCGATCTCGGCGCAGATGATGCCGATGAGATGTTGCTGAAGGCACAGCTTGCGTTAGCTATCAGCGAGATCCTACAAAGTAAAAAACTGACCCAGCAGCAGGCGGCGAAAATACTCGGTATGACGCAGCCTAAGCTTTCTAATCTGCTGCGTGGTCAATTTCGTGGGATCAGCGAAGCAAAAATGCTCGAATGCCTGGTAAAACTCGGACGTGATGTCGAGATCGTGGTGGGGAAAAACAGCGTTGAGCATGGATCGCTGAAAGTCAGCTTTAGCTAAGCCCCTGGCATCTGCTCTGGCAAACGCCGCTGGTCCACTGGGGGCGCGATATCGCAACGATTTGCAGTGGGCTATTTTTTCTCACCCGCAAGGTGAGGTATATTTCGCTGCCAAAGGAGAACTTATGCTGACAGACTCATCAACCCGATTAAATAAATATATCAGCGAAAGCGGTATCTGCTCGCGCCGCGAGGCGGATCGCTTTATTGAACAAGGCAACGTTTTTATCAACGGTAAGCGTGCCACGATAGGCGATCAGGTGAAGCCGGGCGACGTTGTGAAAGTCAACGGTCGGTTGATTGAGCCGCGTGAAGCGGATGATTTAGTGCTGATTGCGCTGAATAAGCCTGTCGGTATTGTCAGCACCACCGAAGACGGCGAGCGTGACAACATCGTCGACTTCGTTAACCACAGCAAACGCGTGTTCCCGATTGGCCGTCTGGATAAAGACTCCCAGGGGCTGATTTTCCTCACCAACCATGGCGACCTGGTCAATAAGATCCTGCGTGCGGGCAACGACCACGAAAAAGAGTATCTGGTCACGGTCGATAAGCCCGTCACCGATGATTTTATTCGCGGTATGGGTGCGGGCGTACCGATTCTCGGCACCGTGACGAAGAAATGTAAGGTGAAGAAAGAGGCGCCGTTTGTCTTCCGCATCACCCTTGTGCAGGGGCTGAACCGGCAGATTCGCCGCATGTGCGAACACTTTGGTTATGAAGTCACTAAGCTTGAGCGTACGCGCATTATGAACGTTAGCCTGACGGGGATTCCGCTGGGCGAGTGGCGTGACCTGACGGACGATGAACTCATCGATCTCTTTAAACTGATTGAAAACTCTTCTTCCGAAGCCAAACCAAAAGCGAAAACTAAACCGAAAACGGCGGGTATTAAGCGCCCGGTGGTGAAGATGGAAAAAACCAGCGATAAGCCAGCTCGCCCGGCGGGTAATGGTAAACGCTTCACCGCGCCGGGACGTAAAAAGAAAGGGCGTTAACGTCTGCCGCGCGTCGGCGTATTCGCCGACCAGGAGAACGAACTTTCGGAATCCGGTTTATAAGCCTGCTGTTTCTTCAACTGGCGGGCTTTTTTTGCGTCTGCTTCACGCTGCACCATCAGCTTATCGATGTACTCCTTTTTCACGCTGTTGGTCTCTGCGTTGGTCAGCGGACGACCATGCGCAATGCGCGCACGGTCGAGCAGCGTTTTCAGCTCACGCTGTTCGCGCTCGGTCATCTCTTTTTGCGTAATGCGGGGGAGTGCCATAGGGGTGCCCTCTGTCGGATGGTGCAACCAGTGTACGGCAAAGGGCGAAGGCTGTGTAGGCCGGATAAGGCGTTTACGCCGCCATCCGGCAATGCGCTTGCAGTGTGCCCGATGGCGCTACGCTTATCGGACCTACAGCGGTTATTGTTGCTTTTTCTTCTCGATAGGCTTCCCGGACCAGTATCCCGCCAGCAGCGAACCCGACAGGTTATGCCACACCGAGAACAACGCGCCAGGCAGCGCCGCCAGCGGCCCGAAGTAAATTTTACCCAGCGCGGCGGCCAGCCCGGAGTTTTGCATCCCGACTTCAATCGCCAGCGTGCGGCAGGTGGACTCATCGAAGCCAAACAGTTTCCCGCCCCAGTAGCCGCCGAGCAGGCCAATGGTGTTGTGCAGAATCACCGCGATAATCACTACGAAACCAACCGAGGCAATATGCGAGGCGGAACCGGCAACGACCGCGCTGATGATGGCCAGAATACAGACCATGGAGAAGGCGGGGAGATAGGGCTCTACCGCTTTCACCACGCGCGGGAACAGGTGATGAATCACCAGACCGAGCGCAATTGGAATCACCACAATTTGCAGAATGCTCAGCAGCATACCCATGACATCGACCTGAATATGGGCATCCACATACAGCCGGGTCAGCAGCGGCGTGGCGACCACGCCAACCAGCGTGGAGACCGACGAGATGGTGACGGACAGCGCCACGTCACCCTTCGCCAGATAGATCATCACGTTAGACGCCGTTCCGCTGGCGACGCTGCCGACCAGCACCATCCCGGCAGACAGCTCCGGCGGCATATGAAAAATCAGCGCCAGCAGCCATGCGGCGAGCGGCATCACCAGATAGTGCAGGAAGATCCCAGCCGCCACCGGCGCGGGGCGTGACAGTACGCGCTTAAAATCGTCGACCTTAAGATGCACGCCCATGCCGAACATAATCAGCATCAGCAGCGACGGCACCAGCGGGCCAATCGGCGTAAAGGTGGTTGGCGTGAAGTAGGCAATAACAGAGAGCAGCAGCGCCCATAACGGGAACAGCCGGGTGATAGCGGCGAGCATATTGTATTCCTTGCGAACTAGTCGTGTTGTGTTGTTATAAAAAAGCCGGGTTCGAGCCCGGCTATAGTTATTATTTATCGTGTGTTCGAATTTTATTCAAACAAATTATGTTCATGTTCCAGAATGCAGGCTTTCCCAACTCAGCCCAAAACGCGCCAGATATTTGCGTAAGCGGTCAGCGTCATTCGGATTGGTTTTTTTCTGCCGGGAGACGGCAAACAGCTCGCGACCCGCTTCGGATAGCGATGCGCTACGGCGACATACGTCGAGCACAGTTTCTAACTGGCGTCGGTCAAACAGGTCAATTTCTCTTTCCAGCACTGGGGACGATACCGCTATCTGCCAGCTCTCCTGCAAGAGCAAGATCTCTTCTTCAACTAGCGCTAGCGTGATGCGCCCCTGCTCGGCTAGTGTGGCCATGCGCGCGATGGAGGAGCTGAGCTCACGGAAGTTGCCGCGCCACTGCGCCTGAGCTGAACAGGCGAAGGCCAGATAGCGCTCGCGGGCCTCTTTATCAAAGCGAATTTGCGTCTGTTTGAGGCTGGAGAAGCGCTGTAGTTCGTACTCAATATTGGGGGCAATATCTTCCCGCCGCTCTGCCAGGCCGGGCAGGGTAAAGCGCCACATATTGATACGTGCGTAGAGATCTTCCCGGAAACGGCCTTCTGCCACCCATTGCTGCATATCGCGATGTGTACCGGCGATCAGCTGGAAATCGCTGTGAACCTCTTTATCGCTGCCAAAGGGGAAAAAGGTTTTTTCCTCAATGGCTTTCAGCAGCATTGCCTGTTCATCCAGCCCCAATTCGGCGATCTCATCCAGAAATAACACGCCGCCATCGGCTTCACGTAATAGCCCGCTGCGTGGGGTTAGCGCCCCGGTAAACGCCCCTTTGACGTGCCCGAATAACGTCGACATCGCATTGTCTCCACGAAGGGTGGCGCAGTTGACCGCCACCAGTTTTCCCGCGACGAGATGGCGTGATTGACGTAGCTGGAATATCCGTTTCGCGAGGAAAGATTTCCCCGCCCCGGTGGGGCCGGTCAGCAGAATCGGATCGGTGGAGCGAAGCGCCACCCGTTCGATGCGGTCGATGAGTTTATTGAAGGTCGCGTTGCGGGTATCAATCCCGTCTTTCAGAAAAGAGATCGACTGCGCTTGTTCACGTTGGAAGCGGCTGGTCAGGGTGGAATAGCGGTTTAAATCCAGATCGATAACCGAACAGATGCCTGCGGCGACGGCCTCATCGGATGAACCACTCGGTGCCGGGCTGGATTGCAACAAGCAGGCCGGAAGATAGCGAGCCTCCGTGAGCAGGAACCAGCAAATCTGCGCCACGTGGGTACCGGTAGTGATATGTACCAGGTACTCTTCGTTTTCGGTATCAAACTTATAGCGGGTTGCGAAGTCGAGGAATGCGGCGTAAACCTCTTCAAAATCCCATGGATCGTTAATCGTCACGGCGTGAGGCTGTACGTGGGTATGAGGAGATAGCAAGGCAACATCTTCCATCAGCCTTTGCGCCATGCTCTCATCGCGCGGTTGATAGAGTAGCTCCAGCCGGTCGATGGGGAAATCCGGCTGTTGGCAGATCCCGACCGTGGGGCGCCATTTTTTGAACCGATTTGCCCGTTTACCGCGCTTATCCAGCACCGTTCCCAGCACGCCAATGACTACCCGCCGTTTTTTCATGATTTATCCAAAAGAATAAGCTTCGATATCTAAAGATAAAAAACCAGCGTAAGTCTGGCAATCACCAATACAGGTAATAAAAATAAAATGATTGTTAATCAGATGGTTAGAAAATAATTTCGTTAATGTCTCTTTCTGGCACGCTTCTGGCAATACCTGATATGTCAACAACGCTGAAAACGCAGGGGGTTAAACCTCGCCGGCGCTTCGGAAACGGCAGTGGCTGTATTTCCGACGCGTTCCGTCAGCCGAAGACACACAGTGGGTTCGATTCCCAATTTCATCTTCCAAATGAAAACTGGTTGTTAATCATAGGTATAAATCGAGGTGGTATGTCGTTCGTCCACCTCAAAACAGGCTGCCGGTAATGATGCCGTGCGACAGGCAAAAAGGAATTCCCCTGCCGCTTCGCCCCAGCACCCGCGCCTGACTCACAGTAAGGAAGAAAAGCATGATGAAGAAAATAACCATCCGTAAAGGACAGCTCGGCCTGGTATCCCATAACGGCGATTACCAGCGGGTGCTGGAAGCTGGTGAGCACCGTTTACCGTGGTTTAACACGCCCGATGTGCTAGTTGTGAACACCGATGGCAGTGAAGTACCGGAGGCACTGGCGACCTATTTACGCCGATTCCAGCCTGAGTGGGTAGCCCATTACTGCCTGGCGGTAGATTTAAATGACACAGAAGCCGGTGCGTTGTATATCAACGATATCTTGCACGAGATATTGCCGCCCGCTACGCGTCGGCTTTACTGGCGTGCCGATGAGGCATTAGCGCTGGTTCGTCTGGATACACGTCAGGTGCAGGTGCCAACGGAGATTATGAATGCGGTATTACAACCTCGCCGAAGCGGTACGGTAAAAGGGCGCGAAGCGATGTTAACGGTTCAGGTTCCGGCATGGCATGTGGGGGTCCTCAAAATTGACGGCGAGACGCAGGCGCTGCTGCCGCCGGGTCTGACGGCATACTGGAAGGTGAACCATCTGATTGACGCGGAAACGGTCGATACTCGCTTGCAGGCACTGGAAGTGAGTGGGCAGGAGATTCTGACCAAAGATAAGGTCAACCTGCGCCTTAATCTGGCGGCAAACTGGCGGTATCACGATGTGCTGCAGGCGTTTGGGCAACTGACTAAACCGGTAGAGCACTTGTACCGCGAACTACAGTTTGCGCTGCGTGAAGCGGTCGGTACGCGAACGCTGGATGCGCTGCTGGAAGATAAGCAGGTTATTGATGATGTGGTGAGTGCGCAGGTGAAAAAACGCGTCGCGCCGTTTGGTATTGAGGTGGCGTCGCTGGGCGTGAAGGATATCGTACTGCCTGGCGATATGAAGACTATTTTATCGCAGTTGGTTGAAGCCGAAAAATCGGCGCAGGCCAACGTGATACGTCGACGCGAAGAGACGGCCGCCACTCGCTCGTTGCTGAACACGGCGAAGGTGATGGAAAACAACCCGGTTGCGCTACGTTTAAAAGAGCTGGAAACCCTCGAAAGAGTGGCGGAGCGCATTGATAAAATCTCGGTATTCGGTGGTCTTGACCAGGTTCTCCATGGCCTTGTGAACATAAAAGGATAATAACAATGATGCGAGAAAATGGCGTTGATGCGACGATGCGCGAGCGCGTGTTGCAGCAGCTAAAAGCGGTGGAGCAGCGCGACAATGTCAGGGTGCTGTACGCGTGTGAATCCGGGAGCCGCGGGTGGGGATTTGCCTCGCCAGACAGCGATTATGACGTTCGATTTTTGTACGTCCACCTGCCTGAATGGTACCTGCGCGTTGAGGCTCCACGGGATGTTATTGAGCTGCCCATCGATGATGAACTGGATGTCTGCGGCTGGGAGTGGCGTAAAGCGCTGGGCTTACTCAAAGGGGCTAACCCAACGCTGATCGAGTGGCTGGACTCTCCGATCGTCTACCAGCAGGATGAGGCAACGATTGATGCGTTAAAAGCGCTGGTACCAAAATGGTTCTCTCCGCTGCGAGCACGTTGGCACTACTATTCGATGGCGCGAAAGAACTTCCGTGGCTATCTGCAGGGCGGAGAAGTCAGGCTAAAAAAATACTTCTACGTACTGCGTCCGCTGCTGGCCGTGCGTTGGGTTGAAGCGGGGAAGGGGGTTCCGCCAATGCGTTTTGCAGATTTGCTGGCGGGAAGCGAGCTGGATGCGTCGCTGCACCAGGAGATAGATGAACTGCTTGAGCGTAAACAGCGTGCGGGTGAAGCGATGTATGGTCCGCGTCGACCGCTGCTACATGCGTTTATCCTGGCTGAACTGGCGCGCGGTGAAACGCCGCCGGCGCTGCCTGATAGCCGTGAAGGTGATATCAGCGAGTTAGATCAATTGCTGATGACTACGGTGATGCGATGAGTGGGATACAGCCCGATGGCGCAACGCGATCGGGCGGGTATCAACAACGGTAAGCCGGACTGGCTCTTTGCTATCCGGCTTTTTTGTTATTCAAACAGATTATGGTGAAGTTTCTGCACCACCTGCTCCGCTTCGGTGCCCGGCACCAGGAAACACAGGTTATGGCTGGAAGCGCCATAGCAGATCATGCGGATGTTGAACGGCTCCAGCACGCCAAACACCTCTTTACCCACGCCGCAGGCTTTCGACAGGTCGTTACCAATCAGCGCGATCAGCGCCAGATTTTCTTCTACCTCGACGCGGCACAGCGCCGACAGCTCCATCAGCAGTGACTGCGTCAGCAGCGTGTCGCCGGTTGAGGTGGAACCCGTGGTGTCGAGCGTCAGCGCGACGCTGACTTCCGAGGTGGTGATCAGATCCACCGAAATATTGTGACGCGCCAGGATGCCAAATACCTCAGCGAGGAAACCGCGTGAGTGCAGCATGTTCAGGCTGTGCAGAGTCAGCAGCGTCTGCTTGCGACGCAGCGCCAGCGCGCGGAACAGCGGTGGATTAGCGGTTTCGTTGCACACCAGCGTGCCACCTGCTTTCGGGTCTTTGCTTGAGCCGACAAACACCGGGATATCACTGCGCACGGCAGGCAGCAGCGTGGCCGGGTGCAGCACCTTCGCGCCGAAGGTCGCCAGCTCGGCGGCCTCCTCAAAAGCGATTTCATCAATACGTTTGGCTGCCGGTACCACGCGCGGGTCGGTGGTGTAGATGCCGGGGACGTCGGTCCAGATATCCACGCGAGTCGCGTGCAGCGCTTCGCCGAGCAGTGCCGCGGTATAGTCGCTGCCGCCGCGGCCAAGCGTAGTGGTACGGCCCTTGCTCTCGCTGCCGATAAAGCCCTGGGTAATCACCAGTCCTTCGCTCAGACGCGGTGCCAGCTGCTGGGTCGCCAGTTCTGAAAGCGCGGCAACGTCCGGCTCGGCGCGGCCAAAGCGGTCGCTGGTGCGCATGACTTTACGCACGTCAAACCACTGTGCGGCAACCTGACGCTCACGCAAAATTTCAACGAATAAGAGGGTCGACATCAATTCGCCGTGGCTGACCAGTTCGTCAGTTAGCGCGGTTGAGGTTTCTGCCGAGGCGGCTTCCGCCAGCGCGGCGAGATTTTCCAGCAGACGTTCAATTTCGTCGCGGATTACGGCCGGATTGGCCAGACGTTCCAGTACGGCGTTCTGAATGGCGCGGATAGCGTCCAGCTTCGCCTGACGTTCCGCGGGCTCCAGCCCTTCGGCCAGCGCAACCAGCAGGTTGGTAATGCCCGCCGAGGCAGACAGCACCACGAGACGCACGTTAGCGTCGGAGAGCACCACGTCGGCGCTGCGATTCATAGCGTCAAAATCGGCTACGCTGGTTCCGCCAAATTTGGCGACTACTAATGCTGTCATAAATAACCTCGTGTCAGGGGAGGCCGGGTTGATATAAACCGGACCAAATTATTCAGCCTTGGCACAAGGGAAGAGCGGAAGACGGGTGGGCGCAGAGCACTAGACGACTACGATATCACCCAGAAGTGCTCCACCACTTGTGAAACGCGCGACTGCGAACGTTTCTGGTGACAACCCAGGGGATTCAGCCCCTGTAGCCGATGAGGAACGCAACCTGTTGTTCACTCATCTCGGCGTTGCTCCCCCTCAGGTGTTTTCACAGGATGGGTTCCTCTAACACCGTTTACCTGGACAACGCGCCTCTTCTGGCCTGCGCACGCGCAGGTAGTACATTTATAAATAAAGGGTTAGCAGGTCGCTTGTCAACGCCGGGGTTATGCGGATTTTTCATGCAGGCAGGCGCCCCAGAAATGGGGCTTATAAAGACTATACTTTTGTCTGTTTTGTGCACGATTTTGTCACCCTGAGGGGGGATAACATTAAAACCATCACAATTTTTTGTGGCAGGCGCTACAATCGAGGACAGTTTCGATTCTTAAATCAGAAGGGTATTGCTAATGAAAAACATCAACCCAACGCAGACCGCTGCGTGGCAGGCACTACAGAAACACTTCGATGAAATGAAGGACGTTACCATTGCGGAACTGTTCGCCAAAGATGGCGACCGTTTTAGCAAGTTTTCCGCAACCTTCGACGATCAGATGCTGGTGGACTTCTCCAAAAACCGCATCACCGAGGAAACGCTGGCGAAGCTGCTGGATCTGGCAAAAGAGACCGATCTGAGCGGCGCGATTAAGTCCATGTTCTCCGGCGAAAAGATCAACCGCACCGAAGATCGTGCCGTGCTGCACGTGGCGCTGCGTAACCGCAGCAATACCCCGATTATCGTTGACGGCAAAGACGTGATGCCGGAAGTGAACGCGGTGCTGGAGAAGATGAAAGCTTTCTCTGAAGCGATCATCTCGGGTCAGTGGAAAGGTTACACCGGTCAATCCATTACCGACGTGGTCAACATCGGTATCGGCGGCTCCGATCTTGGCCCATTCATGGTGACTGAAGCGCTGCGCCCGTACAAAAATCACCTCAACATGCATTTCGTGTCCAACGTTGACGGTACCCACATCGCCGAAGTGCTGAAAACGCTGAACCCGGAAACCACCTTGTTCCTGGTGGCGTCCAAAACCTTCACGACTCAGGAAACCATGACTAACGCCCACAGCGCGCGCGACTGGTTCCTGGCGAGCGCGGGCGACCAGAAGCACGTGGCCAAACACTTTGCGGCGCTGTCCACCAATGGTAAAGCGGTGGGTGAGTTCGGTATCGATACCGCGAACATGTTCGAGTTCTGGGACTGGGTTGGCGGTCGTTACTCTCTGTGGTCGGCGATCGGTCTGTCGATTATCCTGTCCGTAGGCTTCGACAACTTCGTGCAACTGCTGTCCGGCGCGCATGCGATGGATAAACACTTCTCCACCACCCCGGCGGAGAAAAACCTGCCGGTGCTGCTGGCGCTGGTTGGCATCTGGTACAACAATTTCTTCGGCACCGAAACTGAAGCGATTCTGCCGTACGACCAGTATATGCACCGCTTCGCGGCGTACTTCCAGCAGGGCAACATGGAGTCTAACGGTAAGTACGTCGACCGTAACGGCAACAAGGTTGAACACCAGACCGGCCCAATCATCTGGGGCGAACCGGGTACCAACGGCCAGCACGCGTTCTATCAGCTGATTCACCAGGGCACCAAAATCGTACCGTGCGATTTCATCGCTCCGGCCATCAGCCACAACCCGCTGTCCGACCACCATCCGAAGCTGCTGTCTAACTTCTTCGCCCAGACCGAAGCGCTGGCGTTCGGTAAATCCCGCGAAGTGGTTGAGCAGGAATACCGCGATCAGGGTAAAGATCCGGCAACCCTGGACTACGTGGTGCCGTTCAAAGTGTTCGAAGGCAACCGTCCGACCAACTCCATCCTGCTGCGCGAAATCACCCCGTACAGCCTGGGGGCGCTGATTGCCATGTATGAACACAAAATCTTCACCCAGGGCGCAATCCTCAACATCTTCACCTTCGACCAGTGGGGCGTTGAGCTGGGCAAACAGCTGGCAAACCGCATCCTGCCGGAGCTGAACGATGATAGCGCCGTCGACAGCCACGACAGCTCGACCAATGGCCTGATCAACCGTTATAAATCCTGGCGCGCGTAAGGTTATATATTCTCAATGCCGGCATCCTGCCGGCATTTTTTTGTCAGATAATTCTGTATATCCTGAAATTCCGCATTATATTTATATTGAGCATAATCCTAAATATCCCATTAACTTACCTTACCTTTCGGATTTTCCGTATA
>NZ_JANEWH010000068.1:0-25005 GCF_028069715.1 Kluyvera sp. Awk 3
CACTATTAACATTTCGTGTTTTTATGGATTAGAATCGTTGAGTTTTGTAAACCATACCCAGGCAAGGATATTTAGCCTGCATACTCAGAGGGTTGTTCAGTGGCGCAGATAAAAAAATGGTCGTTCACGCTCTGTGCATTGTTGTTTACATCATTATCCTTCACGCCGTTGGCGCATGCTACAGGGCATGCCAAAACACCCACGGCGCAAAAATCGCTTCCCGTAAAAGGCAGCGAACGTAAGAAAAAGAATACGGTCAGCAAATCCAACACCAAGAAAAAGACCGCCACTACCGTTACGAAGAAAAAAACCACATCGGTTGTCGCTAAAAAAGCGGCCCCCACCTCTCGCAAAACCGCCGCAACGAAAACCGCGAAAACGAGCGCGGTGAAAACCGCCAACGTGGTGACCACCTGTAAGACGACGCGTAAAGGCCATAAGAAAACCTGCACCACCAGCCCGGTAGAAACACAACCCACCACGATTGCGCAGGCACACAAGGTTCGTGTCCAGAAAGCGCAGAAAACCGCGATGAACAAACTGATGGGTCAGTTGGGTAAACCTTACCGCTGGGGGGGGAACTCACCGCGTACAGGCTTCGATTGCAGCGGCCTGGTTTACTATGCGTATAAAGACCTGGTAAATATCCGCATTCCCCGCACCGCGAACGAAATGTATCACTTACGCGATGCCCGCCCGGTGAACCGTAGTGAACTGGAAAGCGGCGATTTAGTCTTTTTCCGTACCCAGGGCCGCGGCACCGCCGATCACGTCGGCGTATATGTCGGTAACGGCAAATTCATTCAGTCGCCGCGTACCGGTCAGGATATTCAGATTACCTCGCTCAGCGAAGATTACTGGGTCCGCCATTACGTTGGCGCCCGCCGCGTGGT
Organism: Kluyvera sp. Awk 3; assembly: GCF_028069715.1. Taxonomy (NCBI): domain Bacteria; kingdom Pseudomonadati; phylum Pseudomonadota; class Gammaproteobacteria; order Enterobacterales; family Enterobacteriaceae; genus Kluyvera; species Kluyvera sp. Awk 3. The sequence goes on from NZ_JANEWH010000068.1 coordinate 894, forward strand.
GACCCCGAAGACCATTCGTTAATCACTTACCCCGTTTGTTAATAAACGGGGTAAGCTTATCTTTTCTCTCACCTTTTAATTTGCTACTCTATCCATACTCAATACAGGGTTATTGAGAGTACACAATAATAAAAGGAGAGTAGCAATGTCGTTCGAATTACCTGCATTACCGTATGCCAAAGACGCTCTTGTTCCACATATTTCCGTGGAAACGCTCGAGTATCATTATGGTAAACACCACCAGACTTACGTTACCAACCTGAACAACATGATCAAAGGCACCGCGTTTGAAGGTAAAACGCTGGAAGAGATCGTGCGCACTTCTGAAGGCGGCGTGTTCAATAACGCAGCTCAGGTCTGGAACCACACTTTCTATTGGCACTGCCTGGCGCCAAATGCCGGTGGCGAACCGACCGGTGCTGTCGCAGAAGCCATTAATAAATCCTTCGGCAGCTTCGCAGAGTTCAAAGCGCAGTTCACCGATGCCGCTGTGAAAAACTTCGGCGCTGGCTGGACCTGGCTCGTGAAGAAAGCAGACGGCTCTCTGGCCATCGTGTCGACCTCTAACGCGGGCACTCCGCTGACGACCGACGCCAAACCGCTGCTGACCGTTGACGTGTGGGAACATGCTTACTATATCGACTACCGCAATGCGCGTCCGAACTACCTCGAGCACTTCTGGGCTCTGGTTAACTGGGCATTCGTAGCTGAAAATCTGTCAGCATAAGTAGCAAAAAACCCAGCGTCGCAAAGCTTCGCCGGGTTTGATTGATTAACGCAGAGGGAAACGCCTTCTGCGTTTTTTTGTTACTGGCTGGCGATGGCCTCTTCACCATGACGACGGCCGCTCATGAACACCACCAGCAGGGCCAGCGCGGCGACAATCGCCCCCATCACCGGCACAAAGCTGTAGCCCAGTCCACCGGAAATCACCGCACCACCGGCCACCGCACCCAACGCGTTGCCCAGATTAAACGCCCCAATATTGACCGAAGACGACAGCCCCGGCGCTTCGTGCGCCACACGCATAACACGCATCTGTAGCGGCGGTACCACGGCGAAGGTTGCCGCGCCCCACACCACCATGCTGAACGCGGCACCGACCTGCGTTTGCGCAAGGAACGGTATGGCCAGCATGATAGCCATTAACAGCAGCAGGAACCCCTTCAGCGTGCCGCTGACTGAACGGTCAGCAAATTTGCCACCGAGGTAATTACCGATAGAGAACCCAAAGCCAATCAGCACCAGCATCAGCGTAATGAAGCCCGGCGTCGCATCCGTGATCGTACGCAACACTGGTGAGATATAGGTGTAAAGCGTAAACATCGCGCCAGCGCCGAGTACGGTGGTCAGCAGTGCGGAAAGCACCTGTGGGCGCACCAACACCGACAGTTCACGTTTCACATCAGGTTTTTCACCCGCCCCGCCCTTCGGCAAGGACAACCACAGACCGATAATGGCGATAATCCCCAGTCCCGCAGTCGCCAGGAACGACATACGCCAGCCGATTGTTTCACCCAGCCAGGTTGCCGCCGGCACGCCGCCAATATTGGCGATCGTCAGGCCCATAAACATCGTCGCCACGGCGCTGGCCTGCTTATGCTTCGGCACCACGCTTGCCGCTACCACCGAACCCAGGCCGAAGAACGCGCCGTGGTTCAGGCTGGTAATAATGCGCGACAGCATTAAGGTGGTGTAGTCCGGCGAGATGGCCGACAGCACGTTGCCAAGGGTAAAAATGGCCATCAGAAAGATCAGCGCGTTGCGGCGGGCACGATGAGAAAGCAGCAGCGTCATCAGCGGCGCACCGACCATCACGCCAACCGCATAGGCGCTAATCAGCATACCGGCAGCCGGGATCGAGACGTCAACGCCCTTTGCGATGACCGGCAGTAGCCCCATCGGCGAGAATTCGGTGGTCCCTATGCCAAAAGCGCCAATGGCCAGCGCGAGTAAGGGAAAATTGATTTTCATGCAAAAGCTCCGATTGGCCGCACGACAGACGCGGCATGGCAATATAGGGCAAAAGCATGACATTAATCACAGAAAAGCAGAAGTGTACAAAACAGCAAAAGATTATTGCTAATTTGCTAACAATCAGACATGAGGGCGCGAACGCCCCCTCATGGAAGAATCAATGCAGAACAGCGGTAAGTCCAGCGGCGACGATCAACGCCAGCACAATAACGGTCGTGGTGAGTGACATCTTAAGTTCGGTACTCATCAATTTTTCTCCTTTTTATGACCACAGCAAAACTGAGCTCACTCATTTTTGCACAGATAATCGTAAAAATCTTCACAGATTTAGCAGGATGTTGGTTTTTGCTCTTCCACTTTGCGTCCGGATACGTCAAAATTCGACGCTTATTTATAAGCGTACCGGCCATTGACCCCCTCCTGTCGTCCTGTATCGTTTTCCTGGCGAACCGCAATCCACAAAATTGCGTCAGGGTGTATAAAGGCAAACGTTTTCGTTTCGAGTTTATCAGGGGCAGGCCAGGGTCTGGAGTGAGATGGAATGGCAACAATTAAAGATGTAGCGAAGCGCGCAAACGTTTCCACTACAACCGTATCACATGTAATTAACAAAACGCGTTTTGTCGCCGAAGAGACACGGGAAGCGGTGTGGGCAGCGATTAAAGAGCTGCACTACTCGCCAAGCGCCGTTGCCCGTAGCCTGAAGGTCAACCACACCAAATCGATTGGTTTGCTGGCGACCAGCAGCGAAGCGGCCTACTTTGCTGAAATTATCGAAGCCGTTGAAAAAAACTGCTTCCAGAAGGGCTATACCCTGATCCTTGGCAACGCGTGGAACAATCTCGAGAAACAACGCGCCTACCTGTCAATGATGGCGCAAAAACGCGTTGATGGCCTGCTGGTGATGTGTTCCGAATATCCGGAATCCCTACTCTCAATGCTGGAAGAGTATCGCCATATTCCAATGGTGGTGATGGACTGGGGCGAAGCCAAAGCCGACTTTACCGACTCGGTCATCGACAACGCCTTCGAAGGCGGCTATATGGCGGGCCGTTATCTGATCGAACGCGGCCACCGTGATATCGGCGTCATTCCTGGCCCGCTGGAACGTAACACCGGCGCAGGACGCCTGGCTGGCTTTATGAAGGCCATGGAAGAAGCGCAAATCAATGTTCCGGCAAACTGGATAGTCCAGGGTGACTTCGAGCCGGAGTCTGGCTATCGCGCTATGCAGCAGATTCTCTCCCAGCACCCGCGCCCTACCGCTATCTTCTGTGGCGGCGACATCATGGCCATGGGCGCGCTTTGCGCCGCCGATGAAATGGGGCTGCGCGTGCCGCAGGATATTTCGCTGATCGGGTATGACAACGTGCGTAACTCACGTTTCTTTACCCCGGCGCTGACCACCATTCATCAGCCGAAAGACTCACTTGGTGAGACGGCCTTCAATATGCTGATGGATCGTATCGTCAGCAAGCGCGAAGAGTCGCAGTCGATTGAGGTGCATCCGCGCCTGATCGAGCGACGCTCCGTGGCCGACGGCCCGTATCGCGATTACCGTCGTTAAGGGTTAACTGTGGGCGTCCTGAACGGGCGTCCGCAGCCACTCATCGTTTAGCGTCTCGCTATCCCCCAAATATTCCAGCAGCCAGCTTAATGCCGGCGACGCTTCGCTCTGTTGCCAGGTCAGACAACAGGCTGCATCCGGGAACGGATTCTCCAGTTCCAGCGCAACCCACTCTCCGCTTTCCAGCCACGGCTGCGCCAGATGTCCCGGCACCATCGCCGCACAAAGTCCGGCAGAAATACAGGTCTCCGACGACGACCAGTCCGGCACCACCACCCTCTTCTGGTTATCAAGCAGCCAGGTCGTTCGCTTGGGTAGCGACCGTGAGGTGTCTTCCCGTACCAGCGACGGCCAGTTGCGCAGCACGTCATCGCTCAGCGGCCCATCCATCTTCGCGAGCGGATGCGTACTGGCCACCACGCAGTGCCAGTTGAGCATGCCCATGTCGCGAAAGGCAAAACGGCCACCAACCGGGATGGCCTGCGTCGCGCCAATCGCCAGCTCCACGCGCCCATCCGCCAGCGCATCCCAGACGCCGTTAAACACTTCCTGATAGACAATCAGTTCGACGTCGCTGAAGTGGCGATAAAAATCGACAATCAGCTGACGGGTGCGCTGAGGTTTCACGATGTTATCAACGGCAATCGCCAGCTGGCCGCGCCAGCCGTTGGCAATCTGCTGACACTGTTGACGGGTGATCTGCATTTTTTTGATAACAGAACGCCCTTCTTTGAGAAACCATGCTCCCGCAGGCGTTAATTCAACATCCCGATGGCGACGTTCAAACAACGGCACCGCCAGCCATTCCTCAAGCTGTCGCACCGTATAGCTTACTGCAGAGGGCACCCGGTGTAGCTCCTGCGCCGCGGCGCTAAAGCTACCGTTGCGCGCGACCGCATCAACCACTTCCAGAGAATATTCAGACCACATTTTCTGCCTGCAAAAAATTTGAATCCATGCCTCAAATATTAGCGTTTCACAACCGGGAATGCACTCTCTACACTCAGCGGCACAGTGTGAACTACGATAAAAAAGGCAATTTATGCAACCTGGGAAAGGATTTTTAGTCTGGCTCGCGGGACTGAGCGTGCTGGGCTTCCTGGCTACCGATATGTACCTACCGGCGTTCGCCGCCATTCAGCAAGACCTGCAAACGCCGGCATCCGCCGTCAGCGCGAGCCTGAGTCTGTTCCTCGCGGGTTTCGCCGTGGCGCAGCTACTGTGGGGGCCGCTGTCTGACCGCTATGGCCGTAAACCGATCCTGCTGGCCGGTTTGACCATTTTTGCCATCGGCTGCCTTGGCATGCTGTGGGTTCGCGATGGTACCACCCTACTGGTGCTGCGCTTCGTGCAGGCGGTTGGCGTTTGCGCCGCCGCGGTGACCTGGCAAGCCATGGTTACCGATTATTATCCCGCTCAGCGCACCAACCGTATTTTTGCGACCATTATGCCGCTGGTCGGCCTGTCACCTGCGCTGGCACCGCTGCTCGGCAGCTGGCTGCTGGCCCACTTTGATTGGCAGGCCATCTTCGCAACGCTGTTTATCATTACCCTGGTATTGATGCTGCCCGCTCTGCGTCTGAAGCCTGCCCACAATAAAAACGTCGCCAGTGAAGAGAAGCTCACGTTTTTACGTCTGCTGCGCAGTAAGGACTACCGCGGCAACGTGCTGATTTACGCCGCCTGCTCCGCCAGCTTTTTCGCCTGGCTGACCGGTTCGCCATTTATTCTGCATGAAATGGGCTACAGCCCGACGGTGATTGGTCTGAGCTATGTACCGCAAACCATCGCCTTCCTGATTGGCGGCTATGGCTGTCGCGCGGCGCTGCAAAAATGGCAGGGTAGCCAAATGTTGCCGTGGCTGCTGGTGCTCTTCGCGCTCAGCGTTATCGGGACCTGGGGCGTCGGCCTCGCGGAAGGCGTCTCCCTGACCGCGCTGTTGATCCCCTTCTGCATCATGGCAACCGCCAACGGGGCGATTTATCCCATTGTCGTTGCGCAGGCGCTGAAGCCCTTCCCACAGGCAACTGGCCGAGCAGCCGCGCTACAGAACACGTTGCAGTTGGGGCTGTGCTTCCTGGCAAGCCTGGCGGTCTCAACGCTGATTGCAACGCCGTTGCTGACCACCACGAGCGTGATGCTGGTCACCGTGGTTCTCGCCGGCATTGGCTACCGCATGCAGCGCTCTGCACGTCGTGCTGAACGTCAAAATGAGCACGCGAGTTCCCACGCCTAAACATCACTCATATCAATGTCATAAGAAATGATTAGGGCGCTAAGTTTTTAGTTGAATCAATACACTTAGCGTCCTATACTGGATCGGCATCACATAATTAATATACATTGAACTAATTAAGCGGGGGCAGGATAGCTTCCCGTTAAACCATGGATTGGCTTTCGGCAAGGGGTTCTTCCCTTCCTCTGTGCTACGTCGGATAGCAGGCTCACGAATTTTTCGTGACATTTCTCACAAACCAGAAAAAAGCGTCTACGCTGTTTTAAGGTTCTGATCATCAGGTCGGGATGGAGAAGCTATGAGCTCATCGTGTATAGAAGAAGTAAGTGTACCGGACGACGACTGGTATCGCATCGTTAGCGAGCTGCTAAACCGAGCAGGTATTGAAATCAACGGCAATGCCTCCTGCGATATTCAAGTCAGAAATCCGCGTCTTTTCAAACGTGTTTTACAAGAAGGTTCGTTAGGCCTTGGCGAAAGCTATATGGACGGTTGGTGGGAATGTGACCGTCTCGATATCTTCTTCGACAAGGTGCTGCGCGCCGGATTAGAAAATCAACTTCCGCACCATTTCAAAGATACGCTGCGCGTTGCCGGCGCTCGTCTGTTTAACCTCCAGAGCCGCAGACGCGCCTGGCAGGTTGGCAAAGAACACTACGACCTTGGCAACGATCTTTTCAGCCGCATGCTTGATTCATTTATGCAGTACTCCTGCGGCTACTGGAAAGAAGCCAAAACGCTGGAAGAAGCCCAACAGGCCAAGCTCGACCTCATCTGCCAGAAGTTGCAGTTGAAGCCGGGAATGCGCGTGCTGGATATCGGCTGCGGCTGGGGTGGTTTAGCCGCCTTTATGGCGAAAAAATACGGGGTTAGCGTCAAAGGGGTTACCATTTCCGCCGAACAGCAGAAAATGGCGCAGGCGCGCTGTGAAGGGCTGGATGTGGAGATCCTGCTTCAGGATTACCGCGACCTCAACGATCAGTTCGACCGTATCGTCTCTGTGGGGATGTTCGAGCACGTGGGCCCGAAAAACTACGACACCTATTTCAACGTCGTCGACCGCAATCTGAAGCCCGATGGTCTGTTCTTACTGCACACCATTGGTTCGAAGAAGACCGACAACAATGTCGATCCGTGGATCAACAAATACATCTTTCCGAATGGCTGTTTACCCTCAGTTCGCCAGATTGCCGTCGCCAGCGAGCCTCACTTTGTGATGGAAGACTGGCATAACTTCGGCGCTGATTACGATACCACGCTGATGGCCTGGTACGAGCGTTTCCTCGCCTGCTGGCCGGAAATCGCGGACAACTATTCTGAACGATTCAAGCGAATGTTTAGCTACTATCTCAACGCCTGTGCGGGCGCGTTCCGCGCGCGGGATATTCAGCTATGGCAGGTGATGTTCTCCCGAGGGGTAGAACACGGTCTGCGCGTCGCGCGCTAGTACTTCAACGCCTGCACCGTGTGGTGCAGGCGTTTTCCTTTACTCTGCAATCGCCTGGGTCACCGCGGCTTCTTTTGCCGCCATCACGCGCTCTACGGTGTCGACAACCGCCTGAGTTTGCGGATCAATCTCGATATTCACGCGATCGCCAAGGCGTTTTTTACCCAGCGTGGTACGCTCCAGCGTTTCCGGAATCAGGTGCACGCAGAAGCGAGTCGCCGTCACTTCCCCAACGGTCAGGCTAATGCCATCAATCCCGATAAAACCCTTATACAAAACATATTTCATCAGCGATGGATCCTGGATTTTAAACCAGATCTGCTTGTTGTTTTCCGAGGTCAGAATTTTTGCGACTTCTGCAGTGGTCATAATATGACCCGACATTAAGTGGCCGCCAATTTCATCGCTGAATTTCGCCGCACGCTCGACGTTAACCAGATCGCCCACCTTGACATCGCCCAGGTTGGTAATGCGCAGCGTCTCTTTCATTAAGTCGAAGCTAATCTGGTCGCCGTTAATTTCCGTAACCGTTAAGCAGCAGCCGTTGTGGGCCACTGATGCGCCGGTCTCAAGGCCAGACAGCATATGTTCCGGCAGCGCCACGACGTGGGTGCGGAAGTTAGGTTTTTCATCAATGGACACGATTTTTGCCGTGCCCTGCACAATACCAGTGAACATATCGTTAACTCCTGTTAATCATCGTACCGGTATCGCTACCGGTTTATCTGCTACGCACAATAGCAGTTGATAAAACAGGTTGCCACCTTCCGCGGCACGCCCCCTTTTTTTTGACTAGATTAATAGCAAATCCTCGCTACAATATCGGAGCAATTCCTCTATTTATTCTTCTTGCTGCCGGTTAAGGCGGCTTATCTGTCTCCCGTGCTCACGTACGGCGAGAATAAATAACAACAATACAGGTGTTCACGTGCAGAAGTATTTTAGCGAAGCGCGTCAGTTATTAGCTCTGGCTATCCCGGTTATCCTTGCGCAGGTGGCCCAAACAGCAATGGGGTTTGTCGATACGGTCATGGCCGGCGGCTACAGCGCCACCGATATGGCCGCGGTGGCGATCGGTACCTCCATCTGGCTGCCGGCGATCCTTTTTGGTCACGGTCTGCTGCTGGCGCTGACGCCGGTTATTGCTCAACTTAATGGTTCCGGCCGCCGGGATCGCGTCGCCCTCCAGGTTCGCCAGGGTTTCTGGCTGGCCGGTTTTGTCTCAATATTAATCATGGTGGTCCTGTGGAACGCCGGGCATATCATTCGCGCGATGCACAACATCGACCCGGCTCTGGCGGATAAAGCCGTTGGCTACCTGCGCGCGCTGCTCTGGGGCGCGCCGGGCTACCTGTGCTTCCAGGTGGCGCGTAACCAGTGCGAAGGGCTGGCGAAAACCAAGCCCGGTATGGTTATGGGCTTTATCGGCCTGCTGGTGAATATTCCGGTTAACTACATCTTTATTTACGGTCATTTCGGCATGCCGGAGCTGGGCGGCGTGGGCTGCGGCGTGGCGACCGCGTCGGTTTACTGGGTGATGTTCTTCAGCATGCTCTACTACGTTCGCCATGCGGGTTCAATGCGCGATATTCGCCATAGTGAGCGTTTCAGCCGCCCGGATTTCGCCATTCTGAAACGTCTGACCACGCTCGGGCTGCCTATTGCGCTGGCGTTGTTTTTTGAGGTCACGCTATTCGCAGTCGTTGCGCTGCTGGTTTCACCGCTGGGGATCGTTGACGTTGCCGGTCACCAGATTGCGCTCAACTTCAGCTCGCTGATGTTTGTCCTGCCGATGTCGCTGGCGGCGGCGGTAACCATCCGCGTCGGCTTCCGTCTGGGCCAGGGTTCAACGCCGGACGCACAGGTTTCCGCGCGTACCGGTTTGGGCGTCGGGATATGCATGGCAGTCTGCACGGCGGTATTCACTAGCTTGATGCGTACCCACATCGCCTTGCTGTATAACGATAACCCCGAAGTCGTCACGCTCGCAGCCCAGTTGATGCTGCTGGCTGCGCTGTATCAGATTTCAGATTCAATCCAGGTTATCGGTAGCGGTATTTTGCGCGGTTATAAAGATACGCGTTCAATCTTCTTTATTACCTTTATCGCCTACTGGGTGCTGGGTCTGCCGTGCGGCTACGTACTGGCGCTGACCGATCTGGTGGTTGAGCGGATGGGCCCGGCGGGCTTCTGGTGGGGCTTTATTATTGGCCTGACGTCGGCGGCAGTGATGATGATGCTGAGAATGCGCTTCCTCCAGCGCCAACCCGCATCGGTCATTCTACAACGCGCCGCGCGTTAATACGGCTAGCCCCCTCGCCGACTCAGGCTGAGGGGGCGCTGCGCTTAATGGTGCAGCATCTCATCCACTACCTGCTTTTTGGTCAACTGGTACGGGTAGTAAGTCGGCCAGTTGTCCATCTCTGTCAGCAAGGCTTCCTGAGATTTATTCCCCATAAAAATATGGAAGTGAGCGGATTTTCTCGGCCCAATAATATGGTCGCTGAACTGCACGTATTTCGGCGCAGCGCTGTTTGCATCCTGACACTCAAACAGATAGCGCACGCCCTTTTTACCTGATGCGTAGGTTAAGACTTTGTGCCCGGCGTAGCGGTACTTGCAAGCGCTGACCTTATCACCAACGTGAAATTCCATGACGCCATTTTCAATACCGATCATATTGACGTTGGTCGCATAGCCCGTGCGGTAATATTCTTTTATCTGCCCAAAGGTTTTACTCTTGTCTTTCGCGGCTTTTTGCTGGAAAACCGGATCCAGGTCGCCGGAGAGCAACAGCGGATTCACCGACTCCCACACCCCGTCCCAGTCTTCCAGGGGACGATCTTTTACATCGGCAACGTCAAATATCCCTTCTGCCGCCTTCTGCTCTTTTTCCGACAGCGGCTGACCGTGATCGTGGTGCCCATGTGCCAGCGCCTGGCCACTTACCAGTAACGCCCCCGCCACCAAAACCATTTTCCCCAGATGTTTCATTTGCATTTTATCCTTACCGTTTGCGCGAAAAAACAAACGCTATAACATAACATTTTCAATTTCAATCATCAGGGACAAAAAGGGTCGTTAGATGGATTGTCCGAGCAAAGTGACAACACGATAAAATCGAAGGAGATCAACGAAGTTAGATGAACCGCAGAAAAATGCAGCAGAGATGGGCAAAAGTTCTCCAGTCGGGTGAAATCACACATTTTCCGCTTGCCACAGCACGCGGCTGCCGCTAATATTCGTCCCCGTTGTCGCAAGCAACAATGCGTTCGTAGCTCAGTTGGTTAGAGCACCACCTTGACATGGTGGGGGTCGTTGGTTCGAGTCCAATCGAACGCACCATTATGCGTTTATAGCTCAGTTGGTTAGAGCACCACCTTGACATGGTGGGGGTCGTTGGTTCGAGTCCAATTAAACGCACCATTACGCGTTCGTAGCTCAGTTGGTTAGAGCACCACCTTGACATGGTGGGGGTCGTTGGTTCGAGTCCAATCGAACGCACCATATCTCCTCGATATGGCGCTTTTCTTCTCTCTCTTCTGCGAATCAATCTTACAGTTTTGTTAATCGCTGTACGTTGATGCTTTCCAGTTTCCCATCCAGAATTGCCAGAAAATCATCATGATAGGGCATCGCTACGTGCTTTTTCAGATCGGCTTCCGACTTCCAACGCTCAATAAAAATAAACGACACACCACCTTCATTTGCCAGTTCGCGGACATCGGGAATCGCCCGGCTTTCATGCAGATCGTACTGTAAGCACCCCGCTTCCTGATGCGTGAGAGGCACCATCGCCTGCGCAGCTTTTCTGATGGTATCGATATGTTCCTGGCGGGGCGTCAGGGTAGCAACAATCTTAACTTCGCTCATGTGAGATCCTTCGTGCGTCAATAACAAAATCGGGTGGTTGCACTGGGGAACCACCCGGATACCTGAACTATTGAGGCTAGCAACGTCGTCTCGATTACGCCAATCTATCTTTTATCAACGGGAAAGCCGCTAGCCTACCGCGAGTGGAGAAAAGCGCTATTTTACCAGGGGCTGTTTTTTCTCGATATCTTTCAGGCCGCCTTCATTAACTGCATTTTTATAGCCCATTTTTTGCAGCAGCGTTTCCGCTTTGCCTGACTGATTACCGGTGTTGCAGTACAGATACAGCGTGTCATTCTTATCCTGCGTCACTTCCCCAATGCGTTCAGCCAGCTGCTTAAGCGGAATATTCACCGCGCCCTGCACGTGCGTCTCCTGATACTGCTCCGGAGTACGCACATCAATCCAGTGTTCCGCAGCCCAGGAGGCAGTGGACGTCAGCAGCACAGCGCCAGCAAGCAGCATGTTTTTCAGTAATCGGGTTGGTTCAGACATGATATTTCCTCATTATTGAATGTCATGTCGAATTATAGCCCTTTGTTTTATATGGAATAGGCGAAAAACTCGGTAAAAGGTGACCTGAGTCGTGGATAGGCCTTTTTACCGACTGCTCGCCGTTATGCCGGCTAATTAAGATACTGCGCCAGCACCGCGCGAGCATTAGCCGCAATATCGGGCGCGCATTTTTCCGCTAGCACGGCGACAAAGGCGTGAAGCTGTTCCGGCGTGATACCGTTGTTGCAGCTAATCGCGTAATGGCTTTTCAACTGACTCTCCGCCCCGGGTATCGCCGCCAGAGCCGAAATGGTTGCCAGCTCGCGCGCGGACCAGCTCAGTACATCGCGCTGGAAGATATCACCAAACAGATGCGCCTTCAGGTAGACATCAATAGCGGGGGCAAAATCGAATAACGGCCCGCTAACCCTCTGCCCCACCAGCCGAGTCTGATTTTCCGTCCCCGCCGCCAGGCTGTCCCAGTTTTCGGGCAGCGGTGTCGCGGTGTTTCCTTCCTGATCCACGATCCCTCTTGCCTGACGGGCTTTGACCACTGACATAAAGCAGCCCAGCGCATTCAGGCTACGCGGGAAGCCACAGTAGGCGTATAGCTGTACCAGAACCTCTTTGATTTCATTTATCGATAAACCGGCATCCAGCCCCTCATTCAATGCCTGCGTCAGTTTGTCTATGTCGCCGCGCGCGGTGAACGCCGCAATTGGGATCATCGCCTGTTGTTGATTATTCAGTGAGTTTTGCATTGTCTTTTCTCCGTGAGGGGGCCGCGTCCCCATTAGCAGGTAAGTGCGAACAGTATAGTGAGCTCATTTGCGCATGATTAGCGCGGATAATCAGAACTGGCCTATGATTCAATTTCATAAATCCAGGTCGTTATTTGCCAGAGAACCGCAGGATTTCAGCCGGATAGCGTTCGCCCTGAATCGTAATATTGGCCCCTGCAATGCGCTGTAAATCCTGTACATCCAGCCGCACATTGAGTGCGCCAATGTTTTCTTCAAAGCGACTCAGACGACGAGTGCCAAACAGCGGGACAATCCACGGTTTTTGCGCCAACAGCCACGCCAGGGCAACCTGCGCGGGAGTGGCTTGATGACGTTCGGCAATTTCGCGAATCAGCACAATCAAACGCTGGTTACTGGCACGCGCCTCCTCGGTAAAGCGAGGCGTTTTGGCACGAATATCATTGCTATCAAATACCGTTTCAGCATCTATTTTTCCGGTTAAAAAACCTTTCCCCAATGGACTGTAAGGCACCAGACCAATACCCAATTCTTGCAGCGTGGGTAGCACCTGTTCTTCAGGCTCGCGAGTCCACAAAGAGTATTCACTCTGTAACGCCGCCAGAGGTTGAACCGCATGAGCGCGGCGAATAGAAGCTTCGCTGGCCTCGGACATTCCGAACCAACGTACTTTTCCCTCCGCTATCATATCTTTTATCGTTCCTGCGACATCCTCCATCGGAACATCAGGGTCGACACGATGCTGATAGCAGAGATCGATATAGTCTGTGCCAAGACGCTTCAGACTGCCCTCCACCGAGCGGCGAATCTGTTCTGGCCGACTGTTTACGCCTCCCCGATGCTCACCGGTTCGTTGATCGATATCCCAGCCAAACTTGGTGGCAATTTTGACCTGGTGGCGCAGCGGCGCAAGCGCCTCGCCTACCATCACCTCATTGGTCCATGGGCCGTACACCTCAGCGGTGTCAAAAAAATCCATCCCGCGAGCCACTGCGCTGCGCAACAGTTCAATCATCTGCCCCCGGTCCGGCAGATCGCGTGCTTTGCCATAGCCCATTGCCCCCAGCGATAGTGCGGAAACCTCCAGTCCTTGCCCCAACTTACGTTTGATCATTTCTCGCTCCTCTGCATTATTTCTCTGCCAGTAGCGTCGCGAAACGGGCCTGAAAATCGGCGACCTTATCTTGATTACCGCTCGCCACCTCATAAAACGCCAGCGGCTTGCAATAGTGCATCCCCACGTAGCGAGCGCTGGCCCTCATCGGCGTCAGTACCTCTTCCATGGTGTTATTCAGCAGACCATCATGCGAGTAAGTAAACTCACTGGCGCCTGCAGTTGTCACTATCTGCAGCTGCTTATTTTTTAACGCCGTACCGCCCGTACCAAACGCCCAGCCGTACGTCCAGACTTCATTGAGATAGGCTTTGAGCATCGGTGTCAGATTAAACCAGTGGGTGGGATAGAGAAAAACCACCCGTTCCGCCTCGCGGTAAGCCGCCTGTTCAGCGACAACATCAATGGTCGCCACTTCATCACCGTATATCGTCTCAAGGTTACGAACCGTCACGTTGTCTGCGTTTTCTGCCGTTCGTTGCAGGGCGCGGATCACCCTTGATTGGGAAAAATAGGGATGGGAAACAATCACCAATGTCTTCATAGCGTCTTCACCTTATCGCGTTCATCTTGAATGACAGGCAGTATGCCGCCGATGATTGATAACCTTAATAGCGTTTATGGTTGAATCGCCTTCAACCTAAAGTTAATAATGGTGAGCCATGAATCCCGTTCAGGAGACCACAATGGAACTCTCACAACGCGTTCGCGCGATGACATCCTTTATCGATGCTGCCGATGCCGGTAGCTTCGCCGCCGCCGCGCGTCTTCAGGGGGTAAGTACTGCAGCCATCAGCAAAAATATCGCCGGGCTTGAGCAAGCGCTAGGTGTCCGCCTGATGAACCGCACGACACGAAAGCTCAGCCTGACTGAAGAAGGCGCGGCGTTTCTCCAGCAAGCGCGTATCGCTATCGCCGCACTGGATACTGCCGTCGATACGGTAGTGGCGGGCAAAATGGAAACCCGTGGACATGTGCGTATATCCACTAGCGCCGCTTTTGGCCGCGAACAGCTCCTGCCCGCGTTGCCGGGATTACGTCAACGCTACCCCGGGTTATCCGTAGAAGTGGATTTTGACGATCGGGTGACCGATATCGTCCGCGATGGCTACGATCTGGCCATCCGCGGCGGGCGTATCATCGACTCCTCGCTGATTTCGCGCCCGGTATGTCAGCTCAACATGGTGCTGGTCGCCTCTCCGGATTATCTGGCAGAGTACGGCATACCGCAGACACCAGAGGATCTCAAAAAGCACCATCTGATCGCCCGTCGATTTCTCGGCGGACGGGTATCTCCGTGGGGATTCAGTGGCAAAGACGGTAGCCTGACCACCCTTGAGCCCGACTCGGCCGTTATCACCCTCTCCGCCCCCGAAGCTCAGCTTCAGGCGGCCCGGCTCGGGCTGGGGATTGCGCAGGTGGGGGTCCATCATGCCATCACGCACCTGCAAACCGGTCAGTTGAAAGTATTACTTTTTGGCCAGCATGATCCTGGCAGCTATGAAATGGTGATTCAGTATCCACATCGAGCGCTGATTGCCCCCCGCGTACGGGTAACGATTGAGTATCTGCTGGATACCCTGAGGCAGGATCCCTCGCTGCATTTCCCGCTTTCCAGACTGGCGGAGTTCGCGGTATAGGCAATAATGAATATATTCATCACACAAATAATGCATTTCATGCTGCCTGGGCGGCATTTCATTCCGCTTTTCAGGCCGTTAGTGCTGATTTTTCCCGAGGAGTGACAGAAAAGCATACAGTAGCGTTTATTTACGGATGTGCCCTATGCCGATTTCTCTCTTGTCACGCGAAAACCTGCTGTCCGGTTTTCAATGGTTCTTCTTTATCTTCTGCAATACCGTGGTGGTTCCCCCTACGCTGGTTTCCGCCTTCCACCTCCCACAAAGCAGCCTACTGATGTTGACGCAGTACGCGTTCCTGACCACCGCCGTTGCCTGTCTGCTACAAACGTTCTGCGGCCATCGCCGCGCCATTATGGAAGGCCCTACCGGGCTGTGGTGGGGAACGATTCTGACGATTACGCTGGCTGAAGCATCGCGCGGTACGCCGTTGAACGATATCGCCAGCAGTCTGGCGGTAGGTATTGCGATCTCGGCAGTGCTCACCATCCTCATCGGTATCAGCGGGCTGGGAAACCGGCTGGCGAAGTTGTTTACCCCAACGGTGATGGTCACCTTTATGCTTCTGCTCGGGGCACAGCTCACGGCGATTTTCTTTAAGGGCATGTTGGGGCTGCCGTTTGGTATTGCCAGGACTACCGTTAGCCTGTCACTCGCCCCGTTTCTTCTTTCGGTCGCGGTGATGCTGTTTGTGATTGGCCTGATTATTTTCCTGCCGCCGCGTATTTCGCGCTATGCGCTGCTGATAGGTACCGTGGTGGGTTGGGCGGTGTGGCGGATATGTTTTGGCGCCGCAGAGACTGCATTTGGTGAACTGCACTGGCAGTGGTTCCCGCTCGGCAGTCACGGTGCGCTGTCGCCGGGGATTATTCTGACCGCCGTAATGACCGGACTGGTTAACATCAGCAACACCTATGGCGCGATTCGCGGTACCGACGTATTTTACCCATCGGCTACGGCCAGCGGTGCGCACTATCGCCGCAGTTTTATCGTCTCCGGCATCATTACCCTCGTGACCGTGCCATTTGCCGTGATCCCCTTCTCACCCTTTGTTTCTTCCGTCGGATTGTTAACCCAAACTGGCGATAGCTCGCGACGCTCCTTCTTCTACGGTGGAATGCTGTTCCTGTTGGTCGCACTCATCACCCCACTCACCCGCTTCTTCTGCGCCATCCCGTTGGGCGTTAGCAGCGCGGTGATGCTGGTTTCCTATCTGCCGCTGCTCTACTCCAGCCTCGTTTTCAGCCAACAGGTCAAGTTTACCTCGCGGAATATCTATCGCCTCGCCCTGCCGCTGTTTGTTGGGCTATTCCTGATGAGTCTGCCACCCGTGTATCTGCAGGATGTCCCGCTCACTCTCCGCCCGCTGCTCAGCAACGGCCTGCTGGTCGGTATCCTGCTGTCGGTGTTGCTGGATAACATCATTCCGTGGGAGCGTATCAGATAAAGGTTCCAGATAGCGGTGTTATCTGGAAACAACAACGGGCACTGAAAGTGCCCGTTTGAATAAGAACGGGCCATTCGGCCCGCTAATGATTAACACATTTCCAGCGCTTGCGCTTTGGCCCTTTCAGCCTGCTTTCGGTAATGGTCATATCGCGCGCAGAACCAGATTCTCTGCTGCTCGTTCATGTTGCCGGTGATCGTGCTGATGTCGATGGGGTGGCCCACCGCGTACATATGCGCAAAGCTGCGGGCCAGAAAATCAAAATTGTTTAATGCCTGTAGTTCCTGTTTCTGCATTGCATATCCCTCCGATCTGGTACTCGTTTTTAAGGTTATATGCTTTCCTGTTTCCAGTATTCGCCTGTTATCGATATCTCTTTGAACACTGCGTGCGTATTTCAGCAGCGCTACGTCACATTTCGGCAATGAGGCCGGGACAAGAATGACGGTTCGTGCTGAATAGGCGGTCACGTCCATAAGCGGGTACATCAATCAACATTTTTGCAATATACTGTGACAAGTGTAGAACAGAGTGAGTAGATAACGAATGGAAATTGATCTGGATAACCTGGTCTTCGACGGCCTGGAAGAAGCGCAAGAGCGCAATGCGGAACGTCTGGACGATGCAGACAAAAAAGCGCAGGCGATTATTGCCGATGATGACTGCGGCGACGCCTGCAAAATCTGATAAAAAAGCCGGCACTGAGTGCCGGCTTTTTTTCGCTCACTTTTCTACTTTCATCAACGCTGCATACGCCGCATCGCGCAATGATAGGCGCCATTCCGTACCGAGCGACGCAGGACGGCCGCAATCAGATGCACGCTACCGCGAACCACACGCTGTTCCACCGGGTTCAGCCGTAAATCCAGCATCTCCTGGGCCCAGTCGGGCAGCAAATCGATACCGGCTTTCATAAAAATCCTCCCCGCAGGCTGCGTGAAACGACCAGGCAGCCGGGTGGTCATCAAAACCCTTGCCACTTCCCGGGTACGCGCATCGCAGCGCAGTTGCGGGCGCATCTGCTCAAGATAATCCGCCACCGCCTGGGGCGTTTTGGGCACATTACGCGCCCCCAGTTTTTCGGCAATGCTGGCCGATTCAATAAAGTATTGTGCCTGCCGCGCGGGCGAGACCACCGTACGCCGATAGCGCAGGTGCGAGGCCATAAACGAGCTGCATTCCGCTACGTGGACCCAGGTCAATAAATCCGGATCGCTGGCGGCGTATGGCGTACCATCAACGTCGGTACCGCTAATACGCATGTGGATGGCTTTCACTTTCGCGATCAGCCGTTCGGCATCCGGTTCCGTGGCAAAGGTGGTGGCGGAAATAAACTGGCTGGTTCGGCGCAGACGGCCAAAGATATCCTCGCGGAACGACGAATGATCCCAGACGCCTGCCAGCGCCAACGGGTGCAGCATCTGCAGCAACAGCGCGCTGATGCCGCCGCACAGCATCGACGTAAAATCACCGTGCACCGGCCAGATGGCCGACTGGGGGCCAAACAGCCCCGGTTCGCCGACCGGGCGCTCGAAATCAATTTCCTTGAGCGCCATCCCCGTCAGGCCCAGCACCTGATGCTCAATTCGCTGGCGTAGCCATTCCATTTGCGCCCCCTTCGTCGTCAGGCCTGACGCGCGTTATCCAGCCACGCGTAGACCGCCGCCAGATCCTGTTCAGCCAGCCCGTTTTGCGCGGCATTTTCCCACAGTGCGGCGATATCGCTCATCATCGGCATTGTGCCCTGCGGGGCATTTGCCAATGCCAGACGTGCGTCTTTCAGCGCATGTTGAAGCTGCATCTGCGGGGTGTAATCCTCTTTGCGGATCATCTCCAGCTTGCCCTTCACATAGGGTGCCGCCAGCGGGCCGCCTTCCAGCGTTTCCCACAGCTGCTCTGGCGTAAAGCCAAACTGTTTTGCCAGTTGCATGCTCTCTGCGACGCCCTGCATCATGGCGATAAGCCAGGCATTAATCACCAGCTTCATTTTCTGGCTGTTGCCCGCCTCGCCGTACCACTGGGTGCCGCGAGAAATAGCATCGAATACCTGCTGTGCGGCACCGGCGCGCGTCTGGTCGCCGCTTGCCATCACCAGAATTTGCGCGTTTTCAGCCGGCGCTTTAGTGCCAGAAACCGGCGCATCGAGATACAGCATATCCGGGCGCAGCGTATGGAGCAGCGCAATCGCCTCGGCGGTTTCCTGAATACCGATGGTTCCCATCTGGCAGAACGTCGCGCCCTGCGGGCACGACGGCGCAATGGTGCGGATAATGGCCTGCGTGGCGGCACCGTCGGTGAGCATCGCAATAATGACTGACGCATCGGCTACGGCCAGCGCCGCATCGTTGCACAACTGAAGACCGTTGGGTTGGAGATCCTCCCCTCGCCCAGGCGTACGGTTCCAGCCGTACACCGTGAACCCTTTTTTGAGCAGGTTGGCGGCAAATGCGTGCCCCATTGCGCCTAAACCCAGAACCGCTACCGCAGGCTGTGCCTTCATTTCTCTCTCCTCACATGTTCGGTCGTTTTTTGTAGCCTGATGATTTTCCGACCAAAAAGCAACCGGAGAATCCTGCGGCCCATCATAGTTTCCGACCGTGAGGTCTGGCATTAGCAAAGCTTGCGCGATTACCCTTTCCGCCCGCCGGATTTACCGATGGCTTTGTGAAGATCGTTAATACGTTTCATCGAACGAATCGTGCGCTGCGACGCGGTGGATGCCACCGACAAAACCAGCATTTCCAGACACACCATCACCGTACCATGTAGCGGTACCCGGCCATTTTCGCCGCGCGGCACGTGGATCACCACTTGCGACATCTCGCTAAATCGCGAGTCGGTCGCCTGGGTCAGCAAAATCGTTGGAATACCTAACCGCTCGGCCTCCCGAAGCGTAGTCAGCCCCTCACGGTGCGGTGACTTCTGGCCCATCATAATCAACACATCGCCGCGCTGCAGCGAGATCAACTGCTCGGCGAGGCTAAACCCTGTGCGATTCAGCACGTAAGACGGCAGGCCGATACGGTTGAATAACCGTGCGGTGTAGTCACTTAAAATACCCGATGCGCCAATGCCAAACAGCGCCACCTGGCGAGCTTCACTCAGTAACGCGACCGCCTGAGCAATCGCCGCACGGTTATCCGGCGTCGCCAACATCTCGCAAGCACGCTGATGCCCTTCCAGCACGAAATCAATGCTTGAGCTGACATCGCTGGTAAGTGCCGCGACGGTGGTGACCATTTTTTCTGCAGAACTGATGGTCGGGCCAAACCAGTGCTGCATGGCTTGCTTGAGGTCGCGCAGCCCGGCAAAGCCTAGCGCCTGGATGGCGCGGACCACCGTGGCGTCGGAGGTTTGCGTGGCGGCGGCGATTTCCATCGCCGTGTGGTCAAGCACCGCTTCGCGATTGTCATCAATCCAGTGAACGACCGCCAGCAAACGCGGCGAGAGTTGGGGGGCACGGCTGCGCAGACGTTCGCCAAACAAATCTACCCGCCGCTTTTCGTGACGAACGACCGGCGGGCTCATTTGACCTCCTGCGGGATCGGTCTTCCGGCAATATGCGACTGCACTTCCGCCACCAGCAGGCTTAAAGCGGCATACGAGTTAGAAATGACCTCTTCGCGCGGCAACAGCACATAATGTCCGCTGCGACACGCACGCATAAAGTCACACCAGCCCGGCAACACTTTTTCCATCTCATTGCGCTCATCCTGCGGTTTACCGCCGGTATCAGAGCGCCAGGTGGCAAAAACAAAATCAGCGTCAAGATCCGGCAACTGCTCGGCGCTCACATCCATACGCTCACCGTCCGGAATGCGCTCAATCAGCGCAGGGAAACGGAAGCCCGCATCACGCAGCACGCGGCCAAGAGCATGGTAAGAATGATGAACCGTTACCTTGCCGTTATTGGCCTGAATCACTGAAACGGTGATTTTCTGCGTATCCACGGTCTGTTTCAGCTGTTGGATTTGCGCCTGATAGCGTCGGTCGAGTATCGCCAGACGCGTCTCAGTGCCGGTCAACTGCGCCAGCTTGCGGTAAATCCGCGGCGCGCTACCCAGCAGATGGTCAATACTCACCGTCGGCGCAATCTTCGCCAGCTGTTCAATCGGCACGTTACGGTTTGGCTCGGTGATGATCAGATCCGGTTTCGCCGCCGCCACCGCTTCAAGGTCAATGTCGGCGGTACCGATGAATTTAATGTCGCTATTATCGAAATCTACGCCGGTCAACTGCGCGCTTGAACGCAGATAATGGCTGCCGTCCGGACGCGTGCGCCCGTGGCTCGCTACCGGCGGTACGCCGAGCTCAATCAGCGGAATGGTAATATCAAGATCGTGCATAGAAACAATGCGCTTCGGGTGTGCCGGCACCTGCACGACACGCCCGAGATCGTCGGTGAATGCCTGCGTTTGCGCACCGGCCACCGCGCTTATCAGCCACAAAGCGGGGAATAGCCCTCGAAAAGTCATCCTGAACCTCATAACGCGTCGCGACGACGCCACAACAGTAAAATAAAAAAGGGGCAGCCAATCAGCGAAATAATGATTCCCGCCGGAATTTGTAACGGGGCAAACGCCAGTCGACCAATCGTATCGGTCAATAACACCAGCAACGCGCCAATCAGCGCGCTGCCGGTCAGCAGCGACACCTGGCCGCCGGGAAGGAGAAAACGCGCCATATGCGGCGCCATCAGCCCGACGAATCCAAGGCTCCCCACGCACGAGACGCTCGCTGCCGTCAGCAGAACCGGCGCGAGGAAACGCAGCAGGGTCAGCCGCGCCAGGCGAACGCCGAGACTGCTGGCAACCTGATTGCCCAACATCGCCACATCCGCCGCTCGAGCGCTCAAGTAGAGGATGACCATCGCCGGTAGCGCCCACGCGACGGCCACCGCAAGCAGCGACCAGGTCGCCGCATGCAGGCTACCCGCAAGCCAGGTCATCGCCGTTTGTACATCACGAATATCCGCCGTGGTGACAAACAGCCCCATCGATGCCGACAGCGCCCACGACACGCCAATGCCAATCAAAATAAAGCGCGGGCGCGAGAGATCGCGCGCCAGTACCATCACCAGCAGTGCGACCAGCATGCCACCGAGCATTCCCGCAAGCGGACGCCATGTCAGGCTCAGTGAAGGAAAAGCCAGAATCAATGTCAGCACCACCACGCTGGTGCCCTCTTTCACGCCAATCAGCCCTGGGTCAGCCAGACCGTTGCGAGTGATCGACTGCATCGCGGCCCCGGCCAGCCCAAGCATGCCGCCGCAGAAGACAGCCATCAGCAGGCGCGGCAGGCGAATATCGCGCACGATATACACCTGCTGAGCGCTCAGTACGTCCGGATAAAACAGCGCGCGGCCAATGGCGCTGGTGGGAATCGGCAGCGATCCGCGCGTCACGCCGTAGATCACCAGCAGCCCCACCGCCAACGCCAGCATGGCAGCTATCTTTACCAGTCGGGGACGCAGCAGCACGCGAAATGGCCCCCACGTCAGAGGACGAAAACCCGCTTTGCTTAACGCATGCCTCATTTAAAAAACCTCACGGCAATGGCGATAAAAATCGGCGCGCCGACCAGCGCGGTCATCACGCCGGTCGCCAGCTCCTGCGGCGCCAGCAGCCAGCGGGCCAGAATATCGGCCAGCAGCAGCAATAATGCGCCGGTCGGTAGCGCCAGCAGCAGCCCGATACGGATATCCTGCCCAGCCCAGCGGCGAATGGCGTGCGGCACCACCAGCCCGATAAAACCGATTGGACCGGCGATGGACACCGATGCCCCGCACAGCAGCGCAATCGCCAGCACGCCCAGTATGCGCGTACGGGTTACCGCAACGCCCAGACTGCTCGCCACGCGGTCGCCGAGCGCCAGAATATTCAACCGGGGGGCGAGGAACGCCGCCAGCAGTACGCCCAGCAGCGCCGGAAGACTGGCGACGCGCAGCGTATGCATGCTGACGCCCGACAAATCACCCGCCAGCCAGGTCCGCATGGCCTGTAGCGTCTGCTCATCGAGGATCAGAATCGAGGCGGTCACCGCCGAGGCAAACGCCGACAGCGCCACGCCACAGAGGGTAATCTTCATCGCCGTCGCCCCTGCGCGACCGGAGGAAGCCAGCAGCATCACCAGGCCGAACAGCAGTGCCGCGCCGCCAGCCCCGGTCAGAGGGCGGCTGACGCCCCATTCGCCGAACGAGATCCCGGCCGCCGAACAGGCCACCACCGCCAGCGTCGCTCCGGCGTTCAAACCGAGAATATGCGGTTCACCCAGCGGGTTGCGGATTACCGTTTGTAGCAGCAGCCCGGCGACACCCAGCGCGGCCCCGGTCATTAGCGCCGCCAGCAGGCGAGTGAGACGTAGACTCACGATGATACGGTGGTCAAAATTGTGCGGGTCATAATGCAGTAGCGCATCAATCACGACGCGCGGCGCAATTGCCCGCGCGCCCAGTCCAAGATGGATCACCGCCGCAGCACATAACAGGCAGCCGAGTACCGCGAACGCGGCTGACGGATAGCGCGCGCCTCGACGCGTAAGTACGCTTTGTATCGACATCAGACGGTTACCGGTTGGGTGCTAAAGGGCATAAAGAAGGGCTTACCGCTTTGTGGGTTATGCAGCATCTGCACGTCAACATCGAACACCTGCTTAATCAGCGCGGGCGTGCAGTCCTGCGAATCGTGAATTACGCCCGCAACCTGCCCCTGCTTCATAAACACCAGCGTGTCGGCATAGTTCACGGCGAAATTAAGGTCGTGCAACACGGTAATGACCGTTCGTCCATGTTCGCGGGTCAGCTGTTGTAGCAGTTCAAGAATTTCCACCTGGTAGCGGAGATCAAGCCAGGTGGTGGGTTCATCCAGCAGGATAGTCGGCGTTTGCTGCGCCAGCGCCATGGCTATCCAGCAGCGTTGGCGCTGACCGCCAGAAAGGCTGTCCACCGTCAAATGCGCGTACTCAAGCGTGCCGGTCAGACGCAGCGCTTCTTCCACCGCACATTCATCTTCCGGGGACCACTGGCGGATGAGCCCCTGCCAGGGATAGCGCCCACGCGATACCAGTTCAAACACCGTCAGCCCTTCCGGCGTGAGCGGCGATTGCGGCAGAAGGCCCAACTGACGCGCCACCTGCTTTGTCGGCTGCTGATGAATATCTCGCCCGTCCAGACGCACGCCGCCCCCGAGCGGTTTAAGCATCCGCGCGATAGTATTCAGCAAGGTTGATTTACCGGAACCGTTCGCTCCCGCCAGCACCGTCATTTTTCCGACGGGCAGTGTCAAATTAACGTCATTGACGATACGTTGGCCGCCGTATCCAGCGCACAGGGACGCCAGTACAATCCCGCGTTCCTGCGGTTTTTCTTGCCGCTGAGGCATATTTCTTTCTCTCCGGCCGCAACGACGTGGTATCGTTCTGCACCTTAAATAAATCTCATTCTCTTTTGATCATGCTATGCCGTCATGTAGTAGTCAATAGCGCTACATTACCGCTTTACTTCATCAGGCTTTTAGCCCCTCACTCACCTCTACGGTTAAACCACTATAAATAAAAC